>JABDJY010000303.1 GCA_013003285.1 Alphaproteobacteria bacterium
ATCCTGTCCCGTTGGCAGCTCGTCGCCTATGGCCTCCCCGGGCTGCCGCTCGCCATACTTTTGCTTCCCCTGTTTGTGACGGTCCCGACCTTCTATGCCGACGATCTCGGCCTCGGATTCGCGACGGTGGGCGCCGTTCTGTTCTTCGCGCGTATTTGGGACGTCGTAACCGACCCAATGATTGGCGCTCTATCCGATCGAACGCGCAGCCGGTTCGGCCGCCGCCGGCCCTGGCTAGCTTTGGGGGCGCCGATCCTGATGGCCGGCGCATGGGTGCTGTTCCGCCCGCCACTCGACGTCGGCTGGGTTTATTTGCTGGCAGCGACACTGCTGCTCTATCTGGGCGGCACCATGATCATGTTGCCGTACACGGCTTGGGCGGCCGAATTATCAGCACATCATCATGAACGCAGCCGTATCGCTGCGGCACGCGAAGCAGCAATCATCGCTGGGACAGCAAGTGCAATAGCAATCCCGGCCAGCATCGGTTTGGACCGCGCGTCGGCTATGGACGCCACGGCTATACTTCTCATCGTACTGGTTCCGTTGTCCGTCTTTATCGCTGTCACCTGCCTTCCAGATCCGCAGTCCAGGCCCGTGCGGCCGCGCCGTTGGACCCTAGCGTTCGCGCAGCTGCGCCAAAACCGTCCGTTCCGGCAGTTAATCTCGGCGTACTTTGTCAATGGTATCGCCTATGGACTGCCAGCTACGTTGTTCTTGCTATATGTCGAGCATGTCCTCAGGAAACCGGATTGGGCTTGGGGTCTGCTCATCATCTATTTCGCCAGCGCGATGTTGGCCTTGCCGATTTGGCTTGTGATCAGTCGGCGCGTCGGCAAGCGCGCCACTTGGATCGCCGCGATGGCACTCGCCGCAACTGCGTTTTGGCCCGCTGCGTTTCTCGGTAGCGGTGATGTTGGTTGGTTCATAGCCATTTGTGTGTTTACAGGAATTCCGCTTGGCGCCGAGTTGGTCATGCCGCCATCGATGCAGGCCGATGTCGTCGATTTTGATACGGAACAGACCGGCGATAAGCGCGCTGGCACTTTTTTTGGATTATGGGGTGTCGCCACCAAAATTCCCCTGGCGATCGCTGTCGGTATCGCATTTCCCGTACTCGAATTTATTGGATTTACGGGGAGCGGGGGACAGAACAGCGCAAGCTCAGTATTTGTCTTGGCAGCCCTTTACGGCTTTCTGCCCGTGCCATTCAAGATTGTCGCCATCGGTCTCGTATGGCGCTACGAGCTCGACAAAAGGGCGCACGACCGTATTGCACAAGACCAAGGCTTGCCGGGTCTCGGGTAGACCTACGCGCCAGCGCATTAGAACTCTCGGGATTTTTGATTTCGCTTCAGCAAATGCATTAAGGTCATTGTTGTCCATTACTGCATATTCGAGCGTCATCATCGCTGATCGCCAGATCGTAAATTCGAAACGCCAAATTTTGACTGGTTTGAGAGTTGGTAGTGGCAGCGCTCTTGGATGCGGGACACCTCCAAGGCTAAAACGCGCTAGCGCCAGGGGCGAATGCGAAGCGTCGTAGCATGGTTTTGGCAGTTTCGGTGTTGGCAGAAAAGTTTATCCGCGGCGCGACTTTTCGCTCAACAGCCCGATTTCGGAAGAATTACCCTACGAATAGTTTATTGCTCGCTTGCCGGACCAAGCGCGCGATCCGGACACGCGTGCCGCTGAGGCGGCGTAAAAGCAAAATCAGCGGCACCTACTTCGAACAACGATCGGCGGACTCCACGAACGCGAACACAGCATAATGCGGGCGGGCGGGCTGCCCAACTAACCCGTCACGTTCCGCGAACTCGGCGATCGGTTCGGCATTGGTCGCCAGCTGTTTTTAGATCGTTGTCTATAGAACTCAGAATATCACACCAACAACTAGCCGGGTTGGACTCCGTGTGGATATCGGTGTCTCAAGGTTTCTTTGGGTGGACAAGGGTGCCAACAGGAGGACATGGAGGTCTGTGGGAAACGAAGTTCGTCACCGACTTCGTGGCGGCCTGGAACAAAGTGATGAACGCGAATCGTTTCGACTTGGCTTGATCACGATAGAAAGGCGTTCGGCGCTGCTTAAGCCAAGGAGCGCCGAACGCTGCGGTTTAACACCCATGTGTAGACGGCTCCCCATTGGCAAGGATTTTTTGAACGGTGATGCAGAGCTGGTCGGTGCTGCCATGTGTCCGGCCTGTTGATGCGGCACTGTCACACGGCCGCTGGCCATAATGCTCTCCGCGAGCGGCCATCTCCGTCGCCGACGCATCACCAATATGTGAATTATGGGCCCATACGACGACTTTGGAAGACGGGCCGTGGAACTGCCGTAATGTTCTGCAGAGTCTGGAACATGTGCCCGTCGCGCAGGTTCCAGGATGCACACGAACCGTAATACATGATCCGGTAGTAACGTTCGGCATTGGCAATGACCTGCGCGTTCTGGGATGCATCGAAAAAGCGTTCGCCGTCATGCTGGATGTAGTCCTGCTGGTTGCCATAAAGCTCCACAAGCATCTTCGTGACAGCGCTTTCGCAGTTACGATAGGCCCCGGTTAGAGCGGCATGCCCATAGGCTGCAGGATCGGCCTCCCAAGGGCTAAGACAGCCGTAACGATGCCGGGCGACCGCCGCCAGATCGGGGTCGACGTCCTCCAGATACTCTATGATGGCACGTGCTGAATTGTAGAGACTGTAAAGATCCAGGCCATAGAACCCGGTTCGGAAATCAAATGGCTTGGCCTTGTTGTGCTCGTGCAACCAGTCGATGAATTCCCGGACCTCCTCATTGCGCCACATCCATGTCGGAAACCGTCCAAACGTCTCCCATTCCGCCGGTGGGATATCGCGGTGGCGCACGTAGTTAACCGAAAGGCGGCATCATAGGGGCGTGCTTGCTAACCGTACCTCGAATGGTCGGTTATTGTTGATCCGATACAGCAAGACTAGTCTAAATATGTTTGGTCAGAGCTTTAAGCTTGCCCTACGCAAACTCACCCACAGCAATCCCCGATCACCCTCTGGCGCAAACACATGTCGCTGATTATGGCTACTTTGCGTTTGCTAGTCGTCGTGATTGGGCCATAAAACGGATTTGAGCAAAACATGGCCGTTTTCGGTTGTAAACCGGTCGTGATCGAGGGAGCCCGCTGACAGTGGATTTTAGCAAAAAGCGCACGAAAGGGCTTGTTGATCCAGCACATTGTTTAAAACCGAAGGAGATTAAGGTACCGTGCTTTATCATTTTAAGTACCTGAGTGATCCAAGTGTTCCTCAAAAACGTATAATTTGTTAACCGCCGCTTTTGGTGTGGGTATATCGCAACGCTTGGTCGGAACGACCTGGTGAAACATTGGGGGAAGTCGATGGCGAAATCGCTGGAAAATGCATTGCAATCCGAGGCAGTAAGGTTAAGCGTGCTTAAAGCACTCGTTGATAACAGTTTCGATTCCATTCTAATAACCGACGCTACAAAAGCTGGTAAAATTCTTTACGCTAACAAAGCCTTTAAAAGACTAACCGGTTATTCTCAGGCCGAGGTAGTGGGTAAAACTCCTCGAATATTGCAGGGACCGGCTACTGACAAAAACGTTCTAGATCGCTTACGTAAAGCACTTTCGAAAGGGAATTCGTTCGAGGGCAGAGCGATTAACTACAAGAAAAACGGATCACCATTCATCATGCATTGGCGTGTTGTTCCGGCTAAGGTGGGCAAAGAGGCCAAAGTTTGGCTCGCCATCCAAAGGGAAGGCACCGCGGTAGAATAACTCATCGTGACTAATCTCTCGCCGTTGTCCTCTAACAGCGAGCCCAAAACGGCCGATATAGCTTCGATAAATTGTGTCTGATCTTGGTGGCAAACCGGTCGCTTTAAACGGTGCCCGATCGGGTTATCCGGTTCTCCTATGGTTCAGGCGTGACCTCAGGCTTAGCGACAACCCGGCAATCGATGCAGCCGTTGCGCTCGGGCAGCCAATCATCCCTGTTTACATTTCTGATGACGCCGACGCCGGCGCTTGGTCGCCGGGCGGCGCATCGCGCTGGTGGCTGCACGGCTCTTTGTCCTCTCTCTCATCTACGATTGAAGCACGCGGGAACCGGCTCATTCTCAAAACCGGGGCTGCGGACGCCGTGATTAATAGCCTGCTGTCTGAAACAGGCGCGAAAAGTGTCTATTGGAACCGTCGTTATGAGCCTTGGGCAACGAAACGCGATAAAGAATTAAAAACGGCCTTGCAAAGCAAGGGAATAGAGGCACGCAGTTTCAATACTGGCCTGATCCGGGAACCGTGGACAGTAACCACCCAGAAAGGCGAGCCATACAAGGTTTTCACTCCTTTTTGGAAGGCGTTGCGCGCGCTCGGCGAACCCGATGAAGCCAAGCCAGCACCCTCCAGAATACCGGCGCCAGCCGATTTTCCCCAAAGCGAAGAGCTAAACTCATGGGGGTTGCTGCCGACCGCACCAGACTGGGCCGGTGGTTTGCGGGGTGCATGGACACCGGGTGAAGACGCAGCGCATTCACGTCTGAATGACTTCACCGACGGCAGCGTTTTCGACTATCAGGATAAGCGGAACTTACCGGGGATTTCCGGCACGTCCCAGCTTTCCCCACACCTGCATTTTGGGGAAATCGGGCCGCGCCAGGTATGGTACGCAGTTGTGGCAAGTGCACTTGCACGCACCGGCAGCCCGATGCCGCGGGGTGTCGAGACCTACCTCTCGGAAATCGCCTGGCGGGAATTCTGCTACCACCTGCTTTTTCATTTTCCGGACCTGCCGACAAAGCCGCTTCGCACCGAGTTTTCCGGTTTCGATTGGCAGAACAACGCTGACGATCTGTCGGCCTGGCAGCGCGGATCGACTGGTTATCCGATTGTCGATGCCGGCATGCGCGAATTGTGGGCGACGGGCTGGATGCACAACCGTGTCCGAATGATCGTTGCCTCTTTTCTGATCAAGGATCTGCTGATCGATTGGCGAATCGGTGAAGAGTGGTTTTGGGATACGCTCGTTGATGCCGATCTCGCCAGCAATTCGGCGAGCTGGCAGTGGGTTGCGGGTTGTGGTGCCGATGCGGCGCCGTATTTCCGTGTTTTCAATCCCACCATTCAAGGAACGAAATTCGATCCCGATGGTAGATATGTTCGAAAGTGGGTGCCGGAACTCGCCAAGCTGCCAGACCGCTTGATCCACGCACCGTGGACGGCCAAACCAATTGAATTAGCGGACGCTGGGGTCGAGCTCGGCCGGGACTATCCGATGCCAATCGTCGATCATTCGATGGCGAGAAACCGGGCGCTCGAGAGGTACAAGCAGCTTAAGGCACACCAAGATGGTCGCTAATTATTAAGCATTTAGATCGACCTTTCGTCCATCGTGAGACCAGGGGATCAGCGGACGCTTAGTTGGCGGGTCAAAGAGCCAGCCAGGTCAAATCGCGACGAGCCAAATCCTCTTTTGAGAACCCTGCTCACCTAACGCAAGGAAATTAGCGAGTTATATGCGCTCGCGAACCCAAGGCGCATATTTATCAGCCGCGTGAGGAGGCAGAATTTCGATCGGTTATGGCCGGTTAGGGTCAAAACCCGCCGTCATGACCCATCGTGATTTACGGCGGCTTTCGGGGGGTGATCTCAACTGGTCGTTGCAACACTTTATCTTAAAGGCAAAGATGGAGTGATTGGATATGGGTCAAATACGTCGTCCAGGTTTAACGTCGGAACAGAAGACAGAATTATGGGATCGCTGGCAGCGCGGGGAGTCGCTGACGGCGATCGGACGCGCATTCGGTAAGCCGTCCTCGTCTATTTATTGTTTGGTGTCACCGCATGGCGGGATCCGTCCAGCAGAGCGTCGCCGGTCACTACTGGCGTTGACGCTGTTTGAACGCGAGGAGATATCTCGCGCTCTTGTGGCGCGGCGATCTATCCGTTCGATAGCTCGGTTACTGGGCCGCGCGCCCTCGACGGTGAGCCGCGAGGTTCGCCGCAATGGCGGCTATCGCCGTTACCGCGCGGCGCGCGCTGATGCGCAGGCCTGGGCTAGAGCGCGCCGTCCCAAGCGATGTAAGCTGGCGACCAGCGGGTGGTTACGGCGGGTGGTGGCGCAGCAACTCCGGTTGAACTGGTCGCCCGAGCAGATTGACGGTTGGCTGAAGCGCGCGCATCCGGGGCAAGGGGCTTATCAGGTGTCTCACGAGACCATCTATCGCAGCTTATTCGTGCAAACCCGCGGTGTGCTTAAGAAAGAGCTGATGCAGTATCTGCGCTCACAGCGCACCATGCGCCATTCCCGACACGGCAGCGGCAAAGGCGATGGTCGCGGGCAGATCAAGGATATGATCTCGATCCGCGAGCGACCGGCGTCGGTTGAGGACCGGGCGGTGCCGGGTCACTGGGAGGGAGATCTGCTGTCGGGACCGAAAGACAGTTACATCGTGACCCTGGTCGAGCGCCATACGCGCTATGTGATGTTGGCGAAGGTGGCTGACAAACGCACCCAGACAGTGGTCACCGCGCTCATCCGCCAAGCGAAGAAGCTGCCCAGCGAGCTCTACAAATCGCTGACCTGGGACCGTGGCAAGGAACTCACCGATCATCGACGATTTAGCCTGGCGACCGACATCGAGGTGTACTTCTGCGATCCGCAAAGCCCGTGGCAGCGCGGTTCCAACGAGAACACCAACCGCCTGCTCCGGCAGTACTTCCCGAAGGGCACCGACTTATCTGTACACAGCCAGGCGCATCTGAATAAAGTGGCGCGACAACTCAACGAACGGCCGCGCAAAACGCTGGGCTTCGAAACCCCGGCAGAACGGTTCAACGCTTGTGTTG
>JABDJY010000310.1 GCA_013003285.1 Alphaproteobacteria bacterium
CCCCGCGCGGCGAAGACATCATGGCGGCATGCGGTCAGCTCAAATTGGACAGCGAGCGCGTTTCCAAGGCCGCTGCTCGGCGTACCGCCGCCGAGTAATAGAAAAGAACGGCCGCGCTGCGGCTGAATAATCACGCCGCACTATGCTTGCCTCGCGCGGCGGCGTGCCTATACTCGCGCCGCCCGTCAACCAAGCGATTTCAAGATGTCCCAAGACGTTAAAAAAGTAGTCCTCGCCTATTCCGGTGGTCTCGACACTTCGGTCATTCTCAAATGGCTGCAGGAAACCTATGCCTGCGAAGTGGTCACTTTCACCGCCGATATCGGCCAGGGTGAAGAGGTCGAGCCGGCACGCGCCAAGGCCGAGATGCTCGGTGTGAAAGAGATCTACATCGAAGATCTGCGCGAGGAGTTCGTGCGCGACTATGTGTTCCCCATGTTCCGCGCCAACGCGCTCTATGAGGGCCTCTATCTGCTCGGCACCTCGATCGCCCGGCCCTTGATCGCCAAGCGGCAGATCGAGATCGCGGCGGCGACCGGCGCCGATGCGGTCTCCCATGGCGCGACCGGCAAGGGCAACGACCAGGTACGCTTCGAGCTCGGCTATTACGCGCTGAACCCGGACATCACCATCATCGCGCCGTGGCGCGAATGGGACCTCACCTCGCGCACCAAGCTGATCGAATTCGCCGAGGCGCATCAGATCCCCATCGCCAAGGATAAGCGCGGCGAGGCGCCCTTCTCGGTCGACGCCAATCTGCTGCACATCTCCGCCGAAGGTAAGGCGCTGGAAGACCCCTGGCACGAGCCCGAGGAACTCGTTTTCTCGCGCACCGTTTCGCCCGAGGCCGCGCCCGATAAGCCGACCTATGTGGAGATCGAGTTCGATCACGGCGACCCGGTGGCCATCGATGGCGATCCCTTATCGCCGGCGGCCCTGCTCACCCGGCTCAATGAATTGGGCGGCGCCAACGGCATCGGCCGACTCGACCTGGTGGAAAACCGCTTCGTCGGCATGAAGTCACGCGGCGTCTACGAGACCCCCGGCGGCACCGTGCTGCACGCCGCCCATCGCGGCATGGAATCGCTGACCCTCGACCGCGAGGCGATGCACCTGAAAGACGAACTGATGCCGCGCTACGCCAAGCTGGTCTATAACGGCTTCTGGTTCGCGCCGGAACGCGAGATGCTGCAGGCGTTGGTCGACAAGAGCCAGGAGTATGTGTCGGGCACGGTACGGCTCAAGCTCTATAAGGGCAGCGCAACCGTCGTCGGCCGCAAATCGCCGAACAGCCTCTACTCGCTCGATCACGTCACCTTCGAGGACGACGATGTCTACGATCAGCGCGACGCCGAGGGCTTCATCAAACTGCAGGCGCTACGCCTGCGCCTGGAAAAAGCGCTGCGCGGCGGGGACTAGTCCGCCAAGTCGGTCAGATAAACACCCAGATATTAAAAAACATCCCCGGCCAGGCCGCCGCGCCGAGCACCGCGGGGTGGGCCCACACCAGCGCCAAATAGATCACCGCCGTCACCACGACGCGCCACAGGCCGATGCCGGCCCAATCGAAGCTTGTGCGTTTCTGCGCCAACGCCACAAATGGCACGGCGCTGGTGGTCAGCAGCACCGGACCCCAGGCACCGGCATGCTGGGCCTCTTTTTTCTTGTCGATATGCCACATGCCGCCGGTGGCGAGAACGAACAAGCCGCCGAACAGAATGACGCTGGCGGTGTCGCCATTGGCCAGCAGGTGAGCGGCGGCCCATAGGGCGACGCCATTCAAGAAAGGGTGGCGGGTGATCCGCATGATGCCCGATGTGGGGTCGCGACCCTCTGTCAGCGCGTCGCTGCCGGCCATGGTGGGGCTGGGGGTGGTCAGGCCGCAGACAGCGAAGAACAGCGCCACCGGCATGACAAATGCGGGAATCCAAGCCAGCACCGAATTAGGTTCCCACAAATTTTCGGTTGGCGCATCGCGAAAGGCCAGCAACAGCCACACAAACAGGATGATGACCACCACCGAATAGCCGGCCAGGAATGGTTTTTCGCCGAACCGGCGCACCAACGGTCCGCGCACCGCCGCGCTCGACAATAGGAAATGGCCACCGACAAAGGTGACCATCGCCGCGAAAAGCGTATCCAAACCTCCGGTCATCGAAAAATTATCGGCAAGCACCGCCGCTTCGTCCAGTCACCGTCGCGATACCGCGCTGGTGTCAGAGACAATAGGCGTGCTAGACAGCGCCGCCATGACCGATGATCAAGACCAAAACAATACGGCGCTCGACCCGATCGCCGAGAAAATTCTCGAATTGCTGGAGGCGAGCGAGACCGGCAGTTCGCTCTCGCCGCAGCAGGTGGCGCAAGCCATTGCCGATAGCCGCCGCCGGGCCAACGATCCGCCCGATCTGTGGCGGCGCTACCTGCCGGCGGTCAAGCAGCAGGCGCTGCATCTGGCCCGCGCCGGAAAGTTGGTCGTCATGCGCAAGGGCAAACCGGTCGATGCTAAAACGGCGAAGGGCGTGATCCGCTACAAGCGGCCGATCTAGCTCTAACACTCGGACAAACGGCTACCAGACCGGGGCCTCGACACCGTTTTGCCGGCACGCGGCGGTGACCGTATTTGCCAGCAGGCAGGCAATTGTCATGGGGCCGACCCCGCCGGGCACCGGGGTAATGGCGCCGGCCACCGCGATCGCGGCGTCGAAATCCACATCGCCGACCAAGCCCATCTTGTCGGGGTCGTCGTCGGTCGGCTTCGGCACCCGGTTGATACCCACATCGATCACCGCCGCCCCGGGCTTGATCCAATCGCCCTGCACCATCTGCGGTCGTCCGACCGCAGCGACCAATATATCGGCGCGGCGGCAGACCGCGGCCAGATCACGGGTCCGCGAATGGGCCACTGTGACCGTGCAACTGGCCTGGGTGAGCAATTGCGCCATGGGTTTGCCGACAATGTTCGAGCGGCCCAGCACCACGGCTTCGAGACCGCTCAGATCGCCCAGCCGGTCCTCCAGCATCATGCGGCAGCCCAGCGGCGTACAGGGCACCAGGGCGGCGTTCGGCCCGCTCATCTGGCCGGTCGCCAGGCGTCCGGTATTGACCACGTGAAAGCCGTCCACATCCTTGGCCGGGTCGATGGCGTCGATCACCGCCGCCGGGTCGATCTGGTCGGGCAAGGGCAGCTGGACCAAGATGCCATGCACCGTGGGGTCGTCGTTGAGGGTCGCCACCAGGGCCAGCAGTTCGTCCTGGGACGTCGTCGCATCGAGCCGATGGTCGGCGGCCACAATACCGGCGGCCTCGGCGGCGCGACCCTTATTGCGCACATAGACCTGGCTCGCCGGATCCTCGCCAACCAGCACCACTGCCAGGGAGGGGGTCAGCCCGTGGGCCACCTTGATCTCGCCCACCGCGGCGCCGATGCGCGCCCGCAGCCCTTCGGCAAAGGCCTTACCATCGATAATCCGATCGGCGAATCGAGCCTTCAAATCACTCATCTCTCACGTCCCTATTGCGTCGCACTGCGGGTCTCGGCCGCGGCCGCCCAAGCGTCTAGCACAGCGGCCAGGGCCGCGCCATCGCCGGCGATTTCGATTTGTTTAAGGCGGGCGGTGGGGCCCGATACGACCGTGAGGTTTGATTTCGCGATGCCGAAAAACTTAGCCAGAAGCCTACACAGCGCCGCATTCGCCTTGCCGTCTTCCGGTGGCGCCGAGACCGTTATTTTGAGGGCAGGTCCGTCGGGCAGGTCGATCAGGCTGTCGAGCCTATCGCCGCCAGCGCGTGGCGTGACCCGCACCCGCAGACGCAAACCGGCCGTGGTAATCTGCCACGCCGGCCGGCCGCCCAAGGACCTAGCCGAGAATAAGGTTGTTCCGTATTAGGGACCGCACGAAGAACAGCGCCAACAGCAATATCAGCGGCGATAGGTCCATGCCGCCGATCGGCGGCACCACCGAGCGGATACGTTTCAGCAGCGGTTCGGTAATGCGATAGAGAAAATCGCCCACCATGTGGACAAATTGGTTCGACGTATTGACCACGTTGAATTGTACCAACCAGGTCAGTACGACCGATATGACGACGGCGAAGGTATAAAGGCCGAGGACGGTGTCGAGAAGTTGCCAAACAGCAAGCATGAAAAGCGGTATCCGGAATTGGCGAATCGGGGCCGATATACGGCGGCGCAAAGACTAGCCGCGTGTCGGTGTGGCTGTCCAGTAAACCGCTAGTTAGGACCAGCACTGCTTAACAGGCGGTAAACAACGCTGCCCGGCGATACGATGATTTGGGCGCGATGGCCACCTTGACAGCGGCGCGGGGCCCTCACATATTCCGGCCCGCCGGCAAGGGTTACCGCCGCCCGGCGATACGACATCGGCGGGGCTGTAGCTCAGTTGGGAGAGCGCTACGTTCGCAACGTAGAGGTCGTCGGTTCGATCCCGATCAGCTCCACCATTCGTTTTCCCACCTTCGATGGTCTGATCACCGACTGCGCTTTAGCGATAGGTGCCCAATGAACTGGCGGAGCGTTGCCACCAGTCTACCCGCCGCGCCGCGAACCGAAGCGCCGTGTGCCTCGCGGCCGATCCGCACATAGTGATCCAAATCGATTGAGCCGTTCGGGTGGCGACGGATCTCAGCAGAGGCAAGTGATTTGGCTTCAACGCATTTGGTAAACCGCGTGTCGATAAACATTTTTTAGTTCCTCCATCATCAGGTGATGGGAAAACCCTAGGTCGGTTTCATTGGACGTGCTTGTAGGCGAGCTTTAGATATGTTGGAGAAACGTTGGATTTTTCGCGGATTTCGGGGGTAAAGCGATGATTTATCGGTTTGGCGAGTACGCGCTCGCCCCCCTGACCTACGATTTGCAGCGCAATGGCGAATCCGTGCCCGTCGAACCGCAAGTCTTCGGCGTCCTCAATCTTCTCATCGAAAATCATGACCGCGTCGTGTCCAGAGATGAACTGATCGACGCTGTCTGGGACGGCAGAATCGTCTCTGACGCGACTCTGAGCAGCCGCATTAGCGCCGCCCGGACAGCGGTCGGCGACACCGGCCGCGACCAGAATATTATTCGCACCGTCCCCCGCCGCGGCTTCCGTTTTGTCGCACCGGTGACCGTTGACGGGACCCCCGACACCCCCTCCGCCGAACCCCCCGAGAGCCGGCAAACGATTCGCTATTGCACGACCGGCGACGGTGTCCAGCTTGCCTATTCTTTCGCCGGAGAGGGACCGCCGCTCATCAAGGTCGCCAATTGGCTCAACCACCTTGAGTACGATTGGGTCAGCCCCATGTGGGCGCCGCTATTTCATGATTTCACTCGCCACCACCAACTTTTGCGCTACGATTCCCGGGGCGTCGGTATATCGGATTGGGACGTTGATGAATTCTCCTTCGAGCGGCTGGTTGAGGATTTCGAAACGGTCATCGATGCCAGCGGCCTCGACACATTTGCGTTGCTGGGCATTTCACAGGGCGCGGCGATCGCAATTGACTATGCGGCTCGCAATCCCGACCGGGTGACACACCTCGTCCTGTGGGGTGGCTTCGCCCGGGGTCGGCGTCAGCGCGGAAACCAGGAAGACTATGCGGAAAGCGAAGCCTTCATAACGCTGATGCGCCAAGGCTGGGGTCAAGAAACATCGCCGTTCCGGAAGATGTTCGCATCGCTCTATCTGCCCGATGCCAATGATGAGCAGATCAAATGGTGGACCGACATGCAGCGCACTGCCACGTCGCCGGAAAATGCCGTGCGCCTGCGCGAAACAATCGATGACATCGACGTAGCCGAACAATTGGCGCAGGTTCAAACGCCAACGCTCATTCTGCATTCCGAACGCGAAGCGGTCGCGCCCCTGTCGGAGGCCCGCTTTATGGCCGCGCGAATTCCCAACGCAAAATTCGTCGCGCTCGACAGCGCCAACCATTTGGTGATGCACCAAGAGCCGGAATGGCGCCGCGCCGTCTCTGAAATTGAGGCGTTTCTGTCGAGCGAGAGCTAATCCCTACAACAGCGCATGCACCCGGGCGCGCAGCTCGGGCACCACTTCGGCCATGAACCAGGGGTTCTTGCGCTCCCATGCGGTGGTGCGCCAGCTCGGGTGGGGCAGCGGCAGATAATCCGGCGCATAGTCGCGCCAGGCCCGCACGGTCTCGGTCATGGACCGCTTGGGCTTCACCGCCAGATATTCATTGATGGCATAACTGCCGACCACCAGATTGAGTTCGACCGCGGCCATCGCCGCGCGCACTCGTGCGTGCCACAGGGGCGCGCATTCGCGCCGTGGCGGCCGGTCGCCGCCGCGCTCGAACCGGCCGGGATAGCAGAAACCCATGGGCAGCATGGCGAAACGCTGCTCGTCGTAGAACGTGTCCCGGTCCACATCGAGCCAGTCGCGCAACCGGTCGCCCGACGGATCGTTAAACGACAGGCCGGTCTTATGCACCGCCGTCCCCGGCGCTTGGCTGATAATCATGATGCGCGCCGCGCGGCTGCCCCGTACCACCGGCAACGGGCCCAGCGGCAAATGCTCGGCGCAGACGGTGCAGGCGCGAATATCGGCCAGCAGGCGTTGCAGCGCCGCCTCTTCGGTTTCCGTGGCCGACGCCGTCATTGGGCGATATGGGCGCGCAAGGCGGCGACGAACTCCGGCACCACTTCGGTGGCCGGCCCGTAGCGCGCCTCGTGAAACAGGGTGGCGCCCTCCGACTGTTCCAGGTTGAGCTCGATGGCCTGCGCCCCGGCGCGGCGCGCCTCTTGGACGAACCCGGCGGCGGGATAGACATTGCCCGAGGTACCGATGGAGATGAACAGCCCACAGCGTCCCAGCGCGGTTTGGATACGGTCCATATGTAAGGGCATCTCGCCGAACCAGACCACATGGGGGCGCATGCCGCCGGCCTCGCCGCATTTGGCGCAGTGCATATCGACCCGCAGATCGTTCAACCCGCCGACCACATCGCCGCAATGATGGCATTGCGACTTGCCCAGTTCGCCATGCATATGGATGAGGTTCTGGGTGCCGCCGCGCTCATGCAGATCGTCTATATTCTGGCTGACCACCAGCACCCCGCCGGGCCAGAACGCCTCCAACTCGGCCAGCGCCCGATGGGCGTCGTTGGGCACCACCGACGGGTCCATCATCTGTTGGCGGCGCACATTGTAGAAACCCAGAACCCGTTCCGGGTCGCGGGCGAAGGCCTCGGGGGTCGCCACATCTTCGATGCGGTATTTGGCCCAAATACCGTCCGGGTCGCGAAAGGTGGCGAGTCCGGATTCCTTCGAAATTCCGGCGCCGGTGAGGATAACGATGGGGTCGGCCCCGGTCACGTGTTCGAGAACGCTCATGGCAGGCTGCACTTGTTTTTCCTATAAATCGGACCGCACCGTAACGCCCCGCGCGGGCTTGCGAAAGCTTGCGTGAATTCGGAGACCGCCGCCTTGCGCGTTTTGTTCGTCTGCACGGGAAACATCTGCCGGTCGCCGACCGCGGAGGGTGTCTTTCGCCATTTCGCCACCGAGGCCGGCCTCGACGTGATCGCCGATTCCGCCGGCACCCGCGGCTTTCACTTCGGCCATCGCCCGGATCGGCGCTCGGTGCGGGCGGCGGCGGCGCGGGGCATCGATCTCGGTGACCAGCGGGCGCGCAAAGTGGAGAAGGTAGATTTCGATACCTTCGATCTCATCGTTGCCTTGGACAACGGTCACCTGCGCCGCCTGGAGCGGCTGCAACCGGCCAATGCCCCTGCCCGACTGCATCTATTGCTGGATTTCACACACGATCGGGCCGGCGAGGACGTGCCCGACCCCTATTACGGTGGCGAAGACGGTTTCGAACACGCGCTCGATCTCATCGAGGCCGGCGTCCGCGGCATCATCGCGGAGATCAAAAACCGTCGGTGAATAAGAGTTCCGGTTCGCATCCGCGTTGACGACGGCCTTATCAATTCTCAAGCGGATACACCGCCTCGGCGGTATAGATCGCCCCGCTGCGGCCCATATGGCTGGAATAGAGGGTGAACCCATCGACCGGAATCGCCGGTAGATCGAAGCCGCCATAGGTGGCGACGAATTCGACCGCCGGCGCCTCGGGAACGTTCTTGCAGCGCGCCAAGGTGACATGGGGGTGGAATTTCCGGCCCTCCGCCGGCAGTCCGGCGCGCGCGCAGGCGGTCTCGATCTTGGTCTGCAAATGAACCAGCGCGTCGGTTTTCTCGACCCCGGCCCATAGCGCGCGCACCCGGCCGCGCGACCCGAAAGTCCCCAGCCCGGCGAGACGAAGTTCGAAGGCCGGCGCGGCGACCCGCGAGAGGGTGTCGTC
>JABDJY010000323.1 GCA_013003285.1 Alphaproteobacteria bacterium
GTTTCTGGCTTTCGGGGTGGCGTTCGAAACACCCATTGCGGTGGTTATCCTGACGCGCATGGGTATTGTGAGTATCGAACAACTCAAGCACGCGCGGCCCTATGTGGTGGTAGGCGCGTTTGTCATAGCGGCCATTTTCACCCCGCCCGATGTCGTATCCCAATTACTGCTGGCGTTTCCGCTGTGGCTGCTCTATGAAGTCGGGTTGATCATATCCGGCTGGCTCGGAAAGTCCGCGGAGGACGAAGAACCGCAGTCTGATTCGCCGCCGAGCTGAGCGAAACACGGGGCGCTGACCGCGCCAAGCGGACGTGCTGGATTATTCGAAGTTTCTGCTGCGCGCGGGCCGCGGTCGGGTGCCGACCTCTATCTGAACCAGTTTCTCCTCGCGGTCGCGCAGAATCTTGAGTGTTGCCTCGTTGCCCGGTTCCAGCGCCGCGATCAGGTTCAACATCTCGGTGGCATCGCTAAACTCCTGCGACTCGACTGCCACCAGAATGTCACCACGTCGAACGCCTGCCCGCTCGGCCGGCCCGCCGGGCTGGACGCCGGCGATCAGCGTACCGTTAGTGGTCGGCAAGCGGAACGATTCGGCAAGTTCAGGCGAAATATCCTGCACCTCTACTCCGATCCAGCCGCGGGTGACAGAACCGGTTTCAATGATTTCTTCCATGACATGGCGCGCCAGGTCTGACGGAATGGCGAAGCCGATTCCCAGTGAACCGCCGGTGCGCGAATAGATTGCGCTATTGATGCCGACCAGATTACCGGCCGCGTCGACCAGTGCACCTCCGGAATTGCCGGGATTGATCGCCGCGTCGGTCTGGATGAAGTTCTCAAACGTGCTGATGCCCAGGCGGCTGCGGCCTTTCGCGCTGACGATACCCATCGTCACCGTCTGGCCTACGCCAAACGGATTGCCAATGGCCAGCACGAAATCGCCGACACTCAAATTCTTCGGATTGCCAAACGCGATCGAAGGCAGCTCGGCCGTTTCTACTTTGAGCACAGCCAGGTCGGTCTCCGGGTCTGTCCCGACAATCTCTGCGGGCGCCTTTCTGCCGCCCGCGAATGCCACTTCGATCTCATCAGCCGTCTCGATCACATGGTTGTTGGTGAGCACATACCCCTGAGGACCCACGATGACACCGGATCCCAGGCTGGCCGATTGGCGGCTTTCGCCATCGAACTGGTCGCCAAAAAAGCGGCGAAACAGCGGATCGTCCATGAACGGGTGGCGCGGGAGCTTGGTCTGCTTGGTGGTGTAGATATTGACCACTGCGGGCATCGCCCTCTGGGCGGCGGATTTCAGACTGCCGAGGTTGATGTCCTGGATTTGCTGGTTGCCGGCTTCACGGATCGTGACGACTTCCCCACCGGTCGATCGTGGCGACAACCCCAGCAAGTTCGGCCGAAAGGTTGTGATGACAAATAACGCCGCGAGGCAGATCGTCACGGCCTGAGAGAATACCAACCAGAATTTACGCATGTGCGGCTACAGCCCGAGCGGGGCAGATTTAAGCTACTGACTAAATGTAAGAATACGGGATGGCGGCCACCCCAAAAAGTAATTATTCCGTATTATGGGCGTGGTTAGAAGCAATTGCTTTGCCTTGCCGACGCGGTGCGCAGTGGGCGGTACCCGATGAA
>JABDJY010000324.1 GCA_013003285.1 Alphaproteobacteria bacterium
CTAATTTGGTTGACGGCTTCCCTCCGACGGCATTGTAATGTGCCAATCCGTGATAGCGATGACCCCGCAGCGAGTGCTATATTAGCTTTTGCTGAAGGGCTGGAATTGGCTAAAAGCCGCCGTCAGCGGCACCCTCCAAGTACGTCTGGTCCTGGGGGTAAAGCAGTCGTAATTACGGGTTAATCGGACATCGAATAGGGGGGCTTATGCGCTAATTGGACCAGCGATTGGCAGGGTGCTGAGAACTAGTGCTCAAGGCACACCTTTGGTTGGGGGCAACTCTTAGCGCCGAAAGTTTGTACGAAATGTGCGTGAAAAATTTAGTGTGCCAACGAAACCTGGTACATTTATGTGGTACATTTTACACAGCGATGGTTGCGGGATGACCATCTAGGCAGTTGGTTTCTGGGAATTCTGTTTTTGGTGTTCTTCTCCCGTAGGGGACGCCAATTTTTTGGCTTGGCGTAAAAGTTCATATATTTCAAATTTATTGGCGGTGGTTGGTGCCGCTTTCGCCACACATTTAGGTGTTTCCAATTACCTGATTGTTTTGCCGGCAATAAAGCAGGGGATAAGAATTGCAGCACTGAATATTGCCTATCAACCCAATTTTATTTAAAGTAGAAGATATGCGAATTTTAATCGCCTTGGTTGCGTTCCTATTATTGCTTGATCCGCGGCTGGCATTGGCACAATCGAATAGCGGATCCGAAAGCTCGCAGCTGGACGGACGCTGGCACTATGTGTTCGAGGCAGGCAAGGCGACAGACGACGAATGCAGTCGGCTCGTCGACGGATATCTCGATATCGTAAACAGGAAAACGTCGTTTCATCTGTATAATCCGTGGGGCGGATTTCAGTACAGGGAATCCTTCAACGAGGACAATAAACTGAAAGGCCACACGTACAGCAACTGGGGCGAAGCGAACATTTCCATAAATCTCTCGTCCAAGTATGGCATCGGTTACCTCTATTATGCGGGTGCGGTCCCCTGTCATAGCCGCTTGATATTGGAAAAGGGTGGGGAAGTATCTCCCCAAGCTCGCGTATTTGCGGATGAGGCCGAACGTAACCGCTCGGAAGCGGAGAAAAGATGTCTTCGCGAGAATTTTTTTCCCGCATCGCGAGCGTTCGACAAGTGCGTCGCGGGCAAGAATTAACCCCCCCGTTCGCCGCCAAACCGGCGCCGTCAGCCGCCAAGCCCGATGTCATCGAAAATGTTTGGCTTCGCAAGGGCCTTAACGGTGCTAAATTGGTTCCAAGAATCGGCCAAAGACACCTGCCGCCGACGACCCCAACCATGTCCTTCAGCGTGCATCCGATTACCCCGAGATCTGCTGCCGAGTAGGAGCGCCGCTCAGGCTTGGCGCAAATCGATTCTAACGGCTCGGACAATGCTCTAAACTGCGCCGCGATGCCCCTCTGAATTTCACCCGCGAGCGCTCATGGAAACCACCCTGTTCGATCTGGCCGCCTTGTTGCTCACCCTGGCGGCGGTCTTTGGCTATCTCAATCACCGCTGGCTCAAACTGCCGCACACCATCGGGCTGGTGGTGATCGCGCTGCTGGCGTCCCTGGGGGTGCTGGTGCTCGATCTGCTGGCGCCGTCGCTGGGTTTTCAGGTGGCCGTGCGCGGCTTGGTTGAAAGCCTCGAATTTCCCGAATTGCTGATGGAAGGCATGTTGAGCCTGCTGCTCTTCGCCGGCGCGCTGCATGTGGATATGGAGCAGATGGCGCAGCGCAAATGGGCCATCGCGGTGATGGCCACGGTCGGCGTGCTGGTTTCCACCTTTATCGTCGGCTATGCGACGTTTCTGGTGGCCGGTTGGCTCGGCTTCGCCATTCCGCTGACCTATTGCCTGGTGTTCGGCGCGTTGATCTCGCCGACCGACCCCATCGCCGTTCTGGGTATTCTCAAAACCGTCGATGTGCCGCCGTCGCTCGAGGCCAAGATCGCCGGCGAAAGCCTGTTCAACGACGGCGTCGGCATCGTCGTGTTTACCATCATGGTGGCGATCGCTGTGGGCAGCGAGGGCGGCCATCCGATCACCCCCGTGGGTATTGCCGAACTGTTCCTAGTGGAAGCCGTGGGCGGCGCCGTGCTGGGGTTAATCGCCGGCTATCTGGCCTATCGCGCCATCGGCTCGATCGACGAGCATAATCTGGAAGTGCTGATCACTCTGGCCCTGGTCACCCTGACCTATTCGGTGGCCCTGGCGTTGCATATTTCGGGGCCCATCGCGGTGGTTGTCGCCGGCCTGTTGATCGGCAATCACGGCAAGACGTTCGCCATGAGCGAGGTCACCCGCGACCATCTGTTTAAATTCTGGTCGCTGACCGATGAATTGTTGAATTCGATACTGTTTCTGATGATCGGCTTCGAGGTGCTGGCGTTCACCTTCACCGGGTCCATTGGTCTGGTCATGGTGGCCACAGTGCCGATCGTGCTAGCGGCCCGGTTCGTCGCCGTGGCGGTGCCGATCACCGGGCTCGCCACCATGCGCGAATTCACCAAGGGGGCGATCCCAGTGCTCACCTGGGGTGGATTGCGCGGCGGCATCTCGGTGGCGCTGGCCCTCTCGCTGCCCGATTTCCCCGATAAGGATCTGGTCCTCGCCCTGACCTACGGGGTGGTGATCTTCTCCATCGTCGTCCAGGGCCTGACCGTGGGGCGTGTGGTGCGCGCCGTTGTACGCTAGAGTTGGGCAAGGGCGGAGCGAAACACGCCCAAAAAGAGAGGAAGCCGGCCCATGAAGATCACCAAAATCGAACCGATTGTCGCCGACTTTCCGCTGATCCGGCCGATCAAGATGTCGGGCGTGGAAATTGGTGTGTCGGAGAATGTGCTGGTCCGCGTCGAGACCGATAATGGCCTGGTCGGCTGGGGCGAGGCGTCGTCGTCGCCCTCGATGACCGGCGAGACCGTGGAAAGCATGGTCGCGGCGATCCGTTTCCTGGCACCGTTCTTTGTCGGCCGCGACCCGTCGGCGTTTGCCGGAAATTTGGACGAGATGGACTGGCGCATGTACGGCAATACCAGCGCCAAGACAGTACTCGAAATGGCCTGCTTCGACTTGGCCGGCAAGGCGGAACAGAAACCGGTGGCCGAATTGCTCGGCGGTGTGCGGCGCAGTTCCATGCCGGTGGTGCAGATGCTAGCGACCGGCGATCTGGAAACCGATTTGGACGACGCGCGCGCCAAGGCCGACGAGGGTTTCGCGGCGATGAAAATCAAAGTCGGCGGCAAACCGATTGCCCTTGACATCGAACGCACCAACGCTATCAGCAAGGCGCTCAACGGCGCGGTTCAGCTATCCGCCGACGCCAATCAGGGCTGGCACCGCGACGATGGCTTGGCTTTCGCCCGCGGCGCCAGCGCGGCGCTCGATTTTCTCGAGCAGCCGGTGATGGGCCACGATGTCGAGGGGATGGCCATGATCGCCGGGGAGTCGGATTGCTCGATCAGCGCCGATGAAGGCCTGCATAGTTTCGAAGATATCCGCCGTCACCACGGCGCCGGCGCGGCCCATGGCGGCAGTTTGAAGACGATCAAATTGGGCGGCCTGACCCGGGCATTTCAGGCCACCGAGCTGTTCGCCGAATTAGGCATGAACGTCAATCTGGCCGGCAAGACCGCGGAGACCAGCGTGGGCAGCGCGGCGATTTTGCACATCGCGGCCGCGGCGCCCGACCTGGCCTGGGGGGTCAGCCCCACGGTGCCCTATCTCGCCGTCGATATTGTGCGCAACCCGATCGCCGTCAGCGGCGGCCATGTGTCCGCGCCGGAAGGCGCCGGCTTGGGGGTCGAAGTTGATGAAGATGAGCTCGCCAAATATGTACGACCGCTGTAGCAAGGCCGGATCGTAATCATGGCATCTGGAGTTGAAGCGCGATTGGCGGAACTCGGCATCGAGCTGCCGGAACCCCAATTGCCCACGGTGGCGAAAATCTTGCCGGCATTAGTGGTCGAGCGCACGCTATACGTCTCCGGCCAGGTAACCACCTGGAATGGTGAGCTGCGTTATATCGGCAAGGTCGGCCGGGAGTTCGATTTGGAGGAAGGCCGCGTGGCGGCGCGGCTCAGCGCCCTCAACGTTCTGGCGCAGGCCAAACACGCGCTCGATAGCGATCTCGACCGTATCGCCCGGGTGATCAACTTGCGCGGCTTCGTTAACGCTATGCCTGATTTCACCGCCATTCCGGCCGTGGTGAACGGCGTGTCGGAACTGATGATCGATCTCTTCGGCGAACAGGGCCGGCATACCCGCACCGCCGTCGGCGTCGCGGTGATGCCGTTTGATGTGGCCATCGAAGTCGAAGCCGTCTTCCTGATCGACTAGACGATGTTTGGTGCAGGATCACAATTACGACGAATTTTATAATAATCTATTTCTTCTTTTATAAGAAAAAATACGCAAAATTTGAATATAGCCGGGAAATATACTATACTAAATGAAATAGCAGAGCCGATTCACATAAGATGAGGTGTTGCCGATTTGAACTCATTGCCTGGAGTATCCATATCGAAGAATGTGCGGTTTGAGCATGTTTTCTTCCGCACCAATGCCGACGGTTATTTCCGCCTGGATCAGACCGATCGTCGGCCGGTATATGTGATAAATCTGGGTGAACAGACCGGCGTCATTTCACTCCAATCCATTAGACAAGACCTCCTGGTAGCGGACGATGGCGCGGATCTGGCCATGCTGGATGCGGTCGGCGAAGCGCTAAAATTCGTCAAGACTCTGCGCCTTGGTGAGGCTCTTCCAAGCGAGGTCGTAAATGGCCAGGCGTCATGGAAACCCGAAGCGCATCATCTTAAAACCGCCAATAGGCGGATCGTCGCCGCCTTGGTGAAGTGGAGTGAGGGCTGGGATGGACCGATAACCGAACTGTACGATCTACGACAGTTCCTGTCCCATCATGTAGATCGCCGCAAAATTACGCAGGCGCTCCAGCGATTAAGTGCCGCGATCGACAGTGATGGTGACGCGCGCATTCAACCGATTCTAATGGGGCTTGCCAGAGAGCTGTCCTATATCGAAGCGTTGCGCGAAAAAATTACGCGCGTAAGCCGGATTGGTAGAATCCTCGAAGACATTCGGCGTGCCGGTGGCCGCCAAGCCAATGACATGCACGAAGTTACCGCCGTGTTGCGGTTATTCAGCCACATGGTGCGGACATTCGACGATATGCTCTCGACGGTCGACGAGCAGATACTCGATATTTTGGCCGCTGTATCTGCCCACGAAACGGTAGGCAAAAATATACGCGACATCCGAAATGAGCTGCAGTGTCAGCTAATTCCTTGGGAGGAACCGTTGGTACAATGGGAGGATGTTAGCGAGAAGGAAGTCGATCTTGCAGCGGTAGCGTCGAAGGTCAGTGACCTTTATCGCATGTTGGCACCACTATATTCCCCCGTCGATGAATGGGTGCGGACGGGGTCTTACCATGAAGTGATAGGGCCGGATCGTAGTGCGGATTCGGATGAAAATATTACCTCATTGGCAGGCGGCGATGAGGCCGAACCTTCAAGGCGGGCGTAATGAAAAAGCGTACTTCCTTTGGCTCGAAGGAGCACCGGCAAGATCAGCGGCGGCCGGTCGCCATTGCGGGGTCGCTCGACGGGGTTCGGGTTGATCTGATCGATATCAGTATGTCGGGTTTGGGCGCCCGGACGGTCGCATTGGGCGAAGCACCCGGACTGGAACTTCAGGAGGGTCAGGAAGCGCAGCTGACCTTTACCGACCCTGAAAATCAGCGAGTGACATTGGCGGTGACGATCCGCCGCGTCGATCACGAGGCCGGCGCGTTTGGCGCCACGTTCACCGGATTATCCGATCAGGACTTCGACACCATCGAAAAGTTGATGTTTCCGCGCCGCGCAGACGTTTAACCTTCGCGATCTGTTGATCGGGGCACACAGCGGCGTGAGTCGCCGTAAAAGGCTTGATGTGGCATTTTGAGCCCGCACCTAACCCTCCCTCGACACAAAACCAGTCCACTTTTGCGAGATCAGTTATGGAATTTGAAAAATCGGCCGGCGTGGCCAGCGGGTGGAAAATAAGCGGTATTGCAGGTGGCCTGGCGCTCGCCGGTCTCCTCGCTGTAACCGCACCCCTGCCGGCACAAGAACCATCGGTGACGCAATTGGTCACCACGCGCGGCCTCGACATGGCCGCCGGCACCGTCACCTTGCCGCTGCATCACGGCCGCATGCCAAGCGGCGAAGCGGTTTGGTTTGTCGTGCTCGATACCGATGATGGCGCCTCTGCGGTCGCGCTGGGTGTCAACTGGTCGCCCAAACTCAGCAAACTGGAAGGTGCGGCTGTGCGCGAGGCCGGACCTGGGCCAGATGGGGAGTTGCTGTTTAAAGTGGGCAAGATCGATTTTACGCCCGAGCGCCGGGTTGTGCCGGGCGCCGGCGATGTGCCGTTCCCACCCCAGGCGGCCGAGCCGGGCTCGCGCGGCGACGATAACTACACGCCGTTCTTCCGCGATACGGCGACACGCCATATTTTCAACGCCCCGGTTTTGGCCTTCGGCGTAGAGGGTGATGCCCTCGATCAATTCTGCGACGGCAATCCGGACTATTCCCAGGTGCATGACAAGGTGGTGCGTATCTGTCCGCGCGACGGCGAGGTAACCCTGGCGCTGACCCAGGGGTTCAGCCACGGCAGTCCGATCGTCTATATCTCGACCGAGTCCGACAGCGCCGGGGTCGCGGCGCTCGAAGGGGCAACCCACGCACCGGCCCTGTCGGACATCGACAGCGCCATCGGTGATTTACCGGGCGAGGCGGTGGAACCGATTTTCGTCGTCGTCAATGGCGCGACTGGGACCGACAATACCGACCGGCAAGGGTTGGCCAGCGCGCTCAGCGATGGCTTGGCGCCGCTCAACGTGGTGGGCGACATTCCCCCCTTCGGCGATGGATACAGTCCCCTATGGGATTCCCATCCGATTGTGTGGAGCGATCAGGCGATTGCCGGTGGCGACCGGGTCTTGCTGCGCGACGGCGACGTCATCGCTGATCTGGCGCGCCGTGGTCTGCTGACCGGGCCGGGCGGCCGACCGGTGGGCGCCGAAGGGGTGATCGTCAACTGCCCCGTCATCGGACATCTGCGGTAATATTCAGCCGCGCCAACCGATGCCCCTATGCCCCGCGACAGCGGGTTGCAGCTTCGCGCGATCTGGCTATTGTCGCGCCTTATGAGCAGCGGTGATTCGAATAATGTCGTAACCCATGCGGCGCCCTTGGCGCTTCATCGCGAATCCGTGGACCCGGGCTGGATCGACTATAACGGCCATATGAACCTGGCCTATTATATGCTGGCCTTCGATCATGCGACCGACGCTTTCTTCGACTATATCGGTCTGGGTGCGGCCTATCTGAAGGCCAATAATTGTTCGACCTTCACCCTCGAGGCGCACATCACCTATGACCGCGAATTGATGTCCGGCGACCCCATGCGCTTCGAAACGCAGCTTCTCGACCACGACGCCAAACGGTTACATTATATGCATATGATGTTTCACGCGGAGGAAGGCTACTTGGCGTCGACCAACGAATTGATTAGCCTGCATGTGGACATGACCGCGCGGCGGTCATCGCCGATGCCGCAGCCGGTGGTCGGGCTGCTCGACCAGGTGGCCGCCGCTCATAGCGCATTGGCGCGCCCGCCGCAGTCGGGAAGGGTGATCTCCCTTGGCCGCTAGCACGATAAATTCCGCCTTCGGGTCGCGGGGCCGCATTGCGCCGACCCGGAAATCGCCCCGGAAGTCGCCCAGTAGGTCGCCACGGACGCTGGGCTCGGTGCGCGAGATGGCGGCCGATTGGGGGCTGACCGAGCGGTTGGAGCATGCCGCGGCGTTAGGGCCGGCCTTCCGCGAAATGCTTGATTGCGGCGTCGAGATTAGCCGGCGCGCCAAGACCCTGGCCGGCGCGGCCTATACCGACGAGCGGCGCATCGTGCTGAACGTGGCGCTGCTCGAACAGGGCCGCGAGAGCGACCGGGATGCCACCTTCCTACACGAATGCGCACATATTCTGGCCGACCTGTTCCATGGCCGGCCTTGCAAGCACAGCGAGGCCTGGCGCGAAGTGATGAAGCTGCTCGGCGAGAAGCCCGCCGTGCGTCACGATCTCTCCTATCTATCGCGCGCCGCCCATGCGGTGGTTACCTGGCAATGTCAGAACTGCGACGACGAATATCATTTCGTGCGGCGGCCCCGGCGGCGGCCGAGCAGTTGCTATTGCCGAACCTGCGGACCCGAGATAGGGCTGCTTCGAGTGGTGTACAAAAATGACGACGAGTCCTGAAGCGCGGAGCCGACCGGCGCCGACCGAGATACGGTTGGTGGTGTGGCAATTCGTGCGGGTTATGGTCCAGCTCGAGGCGGCGTCGCGCGCACGGGGCCGTCAAGGCGCGCCGACCCTCTACGGCGCGTGGCGGCCGGCCTGGCAGGAGATCGACCGCCGCCTGACCGAGGTCGGCAAGACCGACGCCAACGCTTTTTCCGAGCTGATGATGGAGCAGGAAGTAGTGCTGCAGTGCCGCACCCGCACACAGATAGGCGAGTTGTTGCGCACGCTGGAAAATGTCGTCAATCAGCTCAAGGCGGAAATAAAAGCCGCATCCGGCGATGCCCGCCGGCTGACCGATTTGCGGTTCGAGCGGACCGAGCTTGAAACATTGAGCCGGCGCCTGCGCAAACTGTCTAGATCCGGCGCCAGCAGCGCCCCGCGTGCCAAGACGAAACCCACCGCCGGATCGAAGAGTACGCTTCGGCCGAAGGGGGCGGCACGGCCCAAAAGCACGGGGAAGCCAAAACCCAAGGGGGCGGCCAAATCGAAGACTGGTTCGGCCAAAGCAAAACCAAAGGCAAAACCTAAAGGGCGTCGTCCCGCGGCGCGCTAATGGCCTTCGCAAAGAGGCGAATGGCTTCGTCGAGGTTACGGTCTCGGTCGGCGGTCTCGCGGGTCTCCTCGGCCAGCGGCGTCGCGGCCAGAAGGCGGAAAATATCGGCAGCGGCCTGATGGAAGCCCGGCGGTAAACCAGCGCCGTCGAACGTTGTGGCGATTTCCTCCATCTCGCCGATCCACCGCCCGGAATCGGTGGCTAGCCACGGCACCCGGTTTTCCATGCGCTTGAACGCGGCTTGCTGGCTCCCCGCCAACTCGGCCTTGAGCTCGTCATAGACCCCCAACTGGGTGCCGGCCAACAGCACCGCTGTGTCTAGGGTCATCGATCCCTTGGTGAGCGCCGCGTAACACATCTTCAAGGCCGAGGCGCGGCCGACCTCGTCTCCCAGCGACACGATGTTGAGTTCCGCGCCGCTGAGCGGCACAAGCTGGTCCGCCTCGGGGCCGCTGACATAGAGCCGCGGCGGGGCGGCGTGTCCCGGTGGCGGTCCGATAATGCCGCCATCCACATAGGCGGCTCCCACTGCGCCGATAATCTCGCCGATATTGCGGCTGGTCGCCGGCGCGATGGCGTTGCAATCGGCATAGAGCGGCGCAGCACCGGCCGATCGCATGGCCTCCGCGGCGGCAGTGGCAAACGCCGTTGCCGCGCTCGGCGGCATGATCGAGAGCACCAGGTCGGCTTCCGCGACCAGCGCTTCGATCGTACCGACATCTTCCAACCCACCGCGCGCGGCGAGCTCTCGGCTAAGGTCGCTGCGACCGGCCAGCGCGGTGATGACCCGGTAACCTGACTGTCCCAGGGCCCGCCCCACCGCATGGCCCATATCGCCTGGGCTCATAACGCCGATTGTCGAAATTGTCATGACCATCACCTCCACCTCGGCGCGTTGTCCGGCGCGCCATTGATTTTGCCCCGTCTGGCACGTTAACTAGCGCGGCAATTATAACGCCGGCGGCGCCGCTGCGGCGAATGTAAGCAGGAGAAAGTTGACCATGGCCACCGACAAGCTGGTCGAGCCGGAATGGCTGGAAGCCCATCTCGATGATCCCAATCTGCGGATCCTCGAATTTAATTGGAACGCCACGGATTCCTACGACAAATGGCACATTCCCGGCGCCCAGGGCTGGTACTGGAAAGACTGGTGCTGGGACCACACTATGCGCGATTTCCCCACCCCGGAGGAATTCGCCAGGCGCTGCGCCGCGGCCGGTATTTCCAATGACACGCTGGTGGTTTGCTACGGCGATCCGCCCCAGTTCGGCACCTATGGCTGGTGGGTGATGACCTATATGGGCCATGCCGACGTGCGCATTCTCAATGGTGGGCGGGTGCGCTGGGAAAATGAGGGCCGGCCCCAATCGACCGAAAATCCGTCGTTCGACGCCGGCGACTATACGCCCCATACCGGCCGCAACGACGCCATGCGCGCCAGCCGCGACGATGTGCTGGACCGCCTCGATGATGTCGCCGCCGGCGGTGAGACCGTGTTGCTCGATCACCGCTCGCCGGAGGAATTTAACGGCGAGCGGGTCAATATGATCGGCGTGCCCGATGTGGGTGCCGAGCGCGCCGGCCGCATTCCTGGCGCCAAGCATTTGTATTTCGACGATTTGTTGAACGAGGATATGAGCTTCAAATCGGCCGACGAATTGCGCGCCCTGTTCGAAGCGCGCGGGGCGACCGCCGATAAGGACGTGATTTCCTATTGCCGGCTCAGCCACCGGGCGACCCTGGCCTATTTTGCAATGACCGAGCTGTTGGGCTATGAGCGGGTTCGCAGCTATGACGGGTCGTGGACCGAGTGGGGCAGCATCGTCGGCGTTCCCATCGAACGCTAATCCGGCTAAACCCAACCATCGCATATTTACGGGGAACGAGATGACATTAAGCGGACCAGGGGTCGATGCCCACCCGACCCTATTCTCACCGGGCAAGATTGCCGGTGTCGCCATGGCCAACCGGGCCGTCGTATCGCCGATGACGCGCACCAGCGCCACCGAAGCGGGTTTGGTGACCCAGCAGATGGCCGATTATTACGCCAGCTATGCGCGCGGCGGTTGGGGCCTGATCATGACCGAGGGCACCTATATCGATTTTAAGTACAGCCAGGGCTACACCTTCCAGCCCGGCATCGCCGATGAGGCCCAGCAGGAGAGCTGGCGCAAGGTGGTCGACGCGGTTCATGCCGAGGGCGTGCCGATTTTCATGCAGATCTTCCATTGCGGTGCCATCAACCAGGGCAATTTCTGGGTCGAAGGATCGATCGCGCCCTCGGCGGTCCAGCCCAAGGGCGAGCAGATTCCGCGCTATCGCGGCGGTGCCGGCGGGTTCCAGACGCCGCGCGAGATCACCCGCGACGAAATGGTCGAAGTGGTGGCCTGTTATGGCGATGCGGCGCGCCGCGCCAGCGAAGTGGGCTTCGACGGGGTCGAAGTGCATGGCGCCAACGGCTATCTGCCCGACCAGTTCCTCACCGTTCACACCAATCTGCGCGACGACGAGTATAACGGGCCGATCGAAAACCGCGTGCGCTTCCACTGCGAGGTGATGCAGGCGGTGCGCGATGCGGTGCCCGACAAGCCGGTCGGCGTGCGTATCTCGCAGACCAAGGTCAATGATTTCGACTATGTCTGGCCCGGCGGCGACGACGACGCCAAGGTGGTGTTCTCGAAAATCGCCGAGACCGGCATCGATTTCTTCGATTGCAGCGCCCATTTGGGGGTGACGCCGGTGTTCGGCACCGAGCACAGCCTGTCCGGCTTGGCCAAGAAATATTCCGGTCTGCCAGTAATGTCTAATGGCAAGCTGCAGGATCCGGACATGGCCGAGCAGGCACTGCTCGACGGCGAGGGCGATTTCGTGTCGATCGCCAAAGGCGCCTTGGCTGACCATAGCT
>JABDJY010000344.1 GCA_013003285.1 Alphaproteobacteria bacterium
TGTCCGTACCGCCCGGGCCAAGGGGCTGAGTTTCCGCGGTGTGGTGCTGGGCCACGCCCTGCGCAACGCCATGATCCCGGTGGTGACGATCCTGGCGTTGAATTTCGGCGCCCTCTTTTCCGGCGCGCTGATCACCGAGACCATGTTCGGCTATCTCGGCATGGGCAAGCTGATGTTCGATTCCATCCTGGCCAACGATTTCAACTTGGCGCTGGTCGGTTTGCTGTTTGCCACTCTGTTGGTGCTGGTCGGCAACTTCGTCGCCGACATCGCCTATGCGGCGATCGATCCGCGCATCAGCTTCAAGTCCCTGGCGGACAAGTGATGGCGCATCCATGACCATACTAGCCGACCATCCCGTCGATATCGCCGAGCGCCAGCTATTCTGGCGGCGCTTTCGCGAACACCGGCTGGCGCTGTCCAGCGGCGTGCTCTTGTTGATCATCGTGGCACTGGCATTGCTCGCACCGGTCTTCGAATCCGCCATGGGCCTCGACGCCACAAGGGTCGATCTGTTCAACCAATATGCGCTGCCCGATGGCGCCCATTGGCTGGGCACCGACGAGGCCGGGCGCGACGTTTTCCTGCGCCTGCTCTATGGCGGCCGCATCTCGCTGCTGGTGGGTCTGATCGCCGCGATCGCCGCAGCGGTTATCGGCACCACCGTCGGCCTGCTCGCCGGCTATTATGGCGGCCGGCTGGACACGCTTTTAATGCGCACCACCGACGGGGTGATCGCGCTGCCGGTACTGCCCTTGCTGATCGTGCTCGCTGCCATCGATCTGGAAAAGGTGGGCGTGCCGGCGGCAATCGCCGATTCCGAAATCGCCAGCCTCTACCGCATCATGTTCATCATCGCCATTGTCGGCTGGACCACCGTGGCGCGGCTGGTGCGCAGCGCCACGCTCTCGGTGCGCTCGCGCGAATTCGTACGCGCCGCCGAGGCGATGGGCGCCCGACCGTGGCGTATCATGGCGCGCCACATCCTGCCCAATGTGGTCTCGCCAATAATCGTTGCCACCACCCTGTCGATCGGCAGCATCATCTTGTTGGAATCGGTGTTGAGTTTTCTCGGCCTCGGCATCCAGCCGCCGACCCCAAGCTGGGGTAATATGCTGACCAACGCCCAGGAGCTGATTACCCGCGCGCCGCAACTGGCGATCTATCCCGGCCTGATTATCTTCGTCACGGTCATCGCCTTCAACTTCCTCGGCGATGGCCTGCAGGACGCCCTCGACCCGCGCGCCAGCCGGCGGTAACAGACGCTCAGCACTTTGCCTTGCGCTCGGTGATACCGCGTTCGATCACGTCCTTTAGTTCGGTTTTCAGAATTTTACCCATGGCGTTGCGCGGCAATTCCGGCATGACTTCAATAATCGCTGGCACTTTGTAGCCGGCGATTTTCTGTTTGCAGAAAGCCTGAAGTTCTTCGGCCGTAACGTCTGCGGTTACCGCAACACAGGCCACGGCGACCTGACCGAGCTTGGCGTGCGGCCAGCCAAACGCCGCCGCGGCACTGACCTGCGGATGCGCCATCAACACGTTCTCAACCTCGACCGGGTAGAATTTGGCACCGGCATTGTTAATGATGTCGTCGGCGCGGCCCTTGAAAAATAGATATCCTTCATCGTTGAGCGCCGCCAAATCGCCAGGATAGAACCAGCCATCGCGAAAAGCGCGGGCCGTGGCTTCCGAGTCGTCGATATAGTGGGTTGGGTATCCAGTACTTTTGTACCGCACCTGTCCAATTTCGCCCGCAGCTAACGGCTGATCGTCATCATCAACAATCTGCGCCTCCACTCCCTCTACCCCCACCACGATGCGGCCAACCGCCTCCGGATGGGCGTCCTGATCCATTGGCGATGCAAACGTCAACAATCCCGCCTCGTTCGTGCCCATAGCCTCACAGGTATTCGCGCACACCCGTTCGCGCGCCAACAAACGTTGCGCGTGTGTGGTTGGCGCACTGGCAACAACCATCATACGCAAATTGGGAAATAGGAGCGCCTTGTCTCCTGCATACTCGAGCAAAGGCACCAAATGCGATGGTGTTAGATATAAATAGCTTACGTTCCTGTCGTTGACCAACAATGCGAGTTCGTCATAGGAGCGCGGGCGGTTGATCACATTCGTCGCCCCCAGTTGCAGCATGCCGAGCGCATTATGCAGTCCCATATTGAATGACAATCGGACCAGCGACAGACATCGCTCCTCTGGCGACCAACCTTGGTTGTAAGTATGACGCCGAGCCCACACGGCAACTTCAGCATGGCTGCGCAGGAAAGACTTAGGTTCTCCGGACGTTCCTGAGGATTGAATTAGGACCAGGGGATCGGAACCACCAATTCCGGACTGCACGAAGGGGCGAGAAGTTGGCAGACAAACGTCCTGGGCACGCAACCATAACATTTCGCTATTGGAGAAGCTCGAGCCGGAGCCGATCACAGCCGACACCGGCGCGGTGGCAAGGCTTTTTTTCAGTTCGGCTTCCGACGCGAACGGATTCTGCGAAAAAATCACCGCGCCGGCCCGCGCCATGGCACACAGAATAATCAAATGGTCCGCAGAATCCTCCAGGGCGATGGCCACGATGGCGCCCGGCTTGATCCCCGCAGCCTGCAAGTTAGCCGCTGCGTCATCGACCAAACCGTCCAACTCACCATAGGTGACGATACGCTCACCATCTTCGATCGCCGGATGATCAGGCCGGTTGCGCGCATGGTCGGAGAGGATTTCGACGATATTCATTTCGGTCCGATCAACTAAGACTTGGGCTGCGCCGCTTGGCGTTCGGAGAGCTTGCGCTCGATTATTTCCTTCAGTTCTACTTTGGAAACCTTGCCCATGGCGTTCTTCGGCAATTCGTCCATCATCTCGATGACATAAGGTACTTTGTAATTCGCTAATGATTGCGCGCAGAAACTTTGTAATTCTTTTGCCGTGACATCGGCGGACACAACAACGCCGGCCACGGCCACTTCGCCGTACCGCCGGTGGAACCAGCCGAACACCGCTGCTTCGCGAACCAACGGGTGGGTTTGAAGTACGGTTTCAACCTCAATGGGATAAAATTTAGCGCCGGCATTATTGATGATATCGTCGGCACGACCCTTGAAGAATAGATATCCTTCATCGTTGAGCGCGGCCAAATCGCCGGGATAGAACCAGCTATCGCGAAAGGCGCGCGCCGTGGCCTCCGGGTCATCCAAATATTGCGTCGGGTAGCCGACGCCGCGAAACCGCACCAAACCCACCTGCCCCGGCGGAACCGGCCTGTCCTCGTCATCGACGATTTGCGCCTCGACGCCCTCGACAATGCGGCCGACGGATTCAGGGTAGGTATCCTGGTCCGCGGGCAGAGCCAGCGCCAGCAAACCGGCCTCGTTCGAGCCAAGTTGTTCGTAGCAATTTGGGGTGAGCCGTTCTCGCGCCAGCAGACGTTGGGCATGGCTGGTCGGCGCGCTGCCCACCACCATGGCCCGCAAGCTCGGGAATAGCGGCGCTTTATCGACGGCGTACTCCATCAGCGGAATCATATGAGACGGCGTTAACTTCAGATAGCTAATGCGCTTTTGGTTCACCAGGGTGACAAGTTCGTCGTGGGCGCGCGTACGATTTATGACGACGGTCGCACCCAGACACAGCATGCCGAGCGCCAAATTTCGGCCCATGGTGAAAGACATCCGGGTCAGGGAAAGGCATCGCTCGTCAGCGGTCCAGCCCTGGCTGTTCGCGTAGCGTTCGGTCCACGCATTCATATCCAAGTGGCTGTACAGAAACGATTTGGGTGTACCGGTGGTCCCCGACGACTGAATGAGCATCACAGGATCGCCATCGCCTGTGGCAGGCCGTTTAAATGAGACCGCGGCTGGCTGGCAAAGGTCTTTGGCATATAACCAAAGCCGTTCACCGCCTGGCGACCTTGCACCCGATGTGATCACTGCCTTTGCCGCTACACTGTCGAGGCTCTTAGCGAATCCGGCTTCCGAGGCGCCCGCACTGGCAGAGAAGATCACGGCGCCGGCCCGCGCCAAGGCGCACAGAGTGATCAAATGATCGGCCGAATCCTCCAGGGCGATGGCCACGATGTCACCCGGCTCGATACCCGCAGCCTGCAAGTTAGGCGCTGCGTCATCGACTAGACCGTCCAACGCGCCAAAGGTGACGATACGCGCACCATCTTCGATCGCCGGATGATCGGGGCGGTTGCGCGCATGGTCGGCGAGGATGTCGCTGATGTTCATGGGCCGGCCATTCGGTTTAGGTCAGTTCCGACTTGAAGATCTGGAACTTTCCGCCGGGCTCGCGGGGAATTTCATCCACATAGATGAAGTTGATTCGGAATGGATGGCCAAAGTTCCGTTGCAGATGGGCGCTAATTTCCGCCGTCTCGCTGTCGGACAGCGGCTGCTCGGCGACCAGCTTGATATCGATCTCCTCGACGCTAGTCTGCACCAGTTGGTATTGGCG
>JABDJY010000346.1 GCA_013003285.1 Alphaproteobacteria bacterium
CAGCTATATCGTCTATGGTCCGCTAGCCAATGGCGCGACGACGCTGATCTTCGAGGGCCTGCCGAACTATCCCGACGCCTCGCGCCACTGGCAGGTCTGCGACAAGCACCAGGTCAATATCTACTACACCGCGCCGACGGCAATCCGCGCTCTGATGCGCGAGGGCGACGAACCGGTCAAGAAGACCTCGCGCCAATCGATCCGCCTGCTCGGCACGGTCGGCGAACCGATCAACCCGGAAGCCTGGCACTGGTACCATGAGGTGGTCGGCGGAGATCGCTGCCCCATCGTCGACACCTGGTGGCAGACCGAGACCGGCGGCATCCTGCTCTCGCCGCTGCCCGGCGCGACCATGCTGAAACCCGGCTCGGCGACCCAGCCCTTCTTCGGCATCAAACCGCTGATCGTCGATAATGACGGCAAGGTGCTGGAAGGCGCGTGCGAGGGCATTCTGTGCATCGACGGCAGTTGGCCGGGCCAGATGCGCACGGTCTATGGCGACCATCAACGCTTCGTCGACACCTATTTCAAGGCCTATCCCGGCCTGTTCTTCACCGGCGATGGCTGCCGCCGCGACGAGGACGGCTATTACTGGATCACCGGCCGGGTCGACGATGTGATCAACGTGTCGGGCCATCGCCTGGGCACAGCGGAAGTCGAAAGCGCGCTGGTCGAACATGACGATGTGGCCGAGGCCGCGGTTGTCGGCTACCCGCACGACATTAAGGGCCAGGGCATCTACGCCTATGTCACCTTGAAAGCGGGTGTCGATGAAAGCGACGGCTTGCATGACGAATTGATCAAGTTCGTACGCACCGAGATCGGCCCCATCGCCACCCCCGATTTGCTGCAATGGGCGCCGGCACTGCCGAAGACCCGCTCGGGCAAAATCATGCGCCGCATCCTGCGCAAGATCGCCGCCAACGAACACGACCAGTTGGGCGACACCTCAACCCTGGCCGATCCGACCGTGGTCGATCATTTAGTGGAGAACCGCCAAAACCGGTAGGTATTTCCAGACGCTGTTAGATAACGCCTCGCAGGCGCCAATGCCGCAGACCGGCGGCGATGGCGCGGGCGTCGGCCAGGGCATCGTGGGCCGGGCCGGGTGCGGGTAATCCGAGCAGAGCCGGAATGTCGGCGCTGCTCACCTCCCGGCGCCCGAGCAGATCTTGCAGCGCCGGCGCGATATCGCGCCACTGAGTTTCCGGCAGCGGATTGTCGATGGCGAGTAGTGCGCAATTCTCGGCAACTACCGCGCCATCGGCCCCGTTCGAATGGCACGGCGCACCGTCGGAAAACCCCACCAGAGCGCCCAGGGCGGTCGGCAAATCCGTGCCCCCGGCCGCCAACCGTTCATTGGTGATGCCGGTGAGCGCGACGAAATAATCGGAAAGAACCGGATTGCGCTCGGGCCGCACCAAAATATCGAGCGCGGCGATTTCGCTAAACCCCTTACCGGCATCGAGATGGACGGCGCCGATCTGGACCAACTCGCGATGTTCGTCGGGGCGCGACCAGCCGCGCGCCATCGCCCCCTGCCAGGAAGTGTATTCCAAATCGACGAGCATGAACCGGCCTTCCATCGGCCAGCTGTAAGCCGCGGCCCGCTTGACGTTCAGCGCATCACTCCCAATATATTAGGGCGCAACAAGCCGCAGAAAGGGTCGCCGGTGCGGGTGGTCAAAAATCGACGCAGCGCCCGTCGCGCTCCCAATCGCCATAGCGGGTCGGCTCGGGCCCCTTGGGTCCACCGATCTCTGCTGTTGGCTTGTCCGCTTGTGCCGCCGGCGCCTTATCAGGCTGCGTTTCTGCCGTAATTTCGGCGGATTTTGCTGGTGGATTTACCGCTGGTTTCGGCGACGTCGTCGATGTCGGCGGCGGGCGGTGCTCGGTAAACCCGGCCCCAACAACCGGGTCGCCCGCAGCAGACGAAGGCTTCATCTGAGGATCTGCTTTTTTCATGATCCTGATATGGCCGAGCTTACGGCATTTGCCAAGAGCTTTTGGCACCGAAGCCAGGAAGGGCGACAGGAAGAAGGAAAGTCTCGTGTTCAATTATGTGCGTACCGCCATACTCATCGCCGCGCTGACGGCGCTATTCATGGGCGTTGGGTTCTTGCTCGGCGGCGGCCCCGGCATGGTCATCGCCCTGGTCATCGCCGGCGCCATGAACCTGTTTGCCTGGTGGAACTCGGGCAGCATGGTGCTGCGTTACTATAAGGCGCGCGAAGTCACGCCTGAGACACAGCCGTCTTTCTATCGGGTCGTCGAGGGTCTCGCCCGGCGCGCCGAATTGCCCATGCCGCGGGTCTATATTATCGACAACCCGCAACCCAACGCGTTTGCCACCGGACGCGGCCCCAACAATGCCGCCGTCGCCGCAACGACGGGCCTTTTGCAATCGCTGAACGAGTATGAAGTCGCCGGGGTGATGGCCCACGAGCTGGCCCATGTGCGTAATCGCGACACACTGATCATGACCATCACCGCGACCATCGCCGGCGCCATCGGCATGGTCGCCAACTTCGCCTTGTTCTTCGGCGGCAGCCGCAACAACCCGCTGGGCATTATCGGCGTCCTGGCGATGATGATTCTGGCGCCCATGGCGGCGTCCTTGGTGCAATTGGCGATCAGCCGCAGCCGCGAATATGAGGCCGATCGCGGCGGGGCGGAGATCTGCGGCAACCCCCACTGGCTGGCCGATGCGCTGGAAAAACTGCATTACGGCAGCGAACGGATCGATAATCCGGCCGCCGAGGGAAATCCAGCCACAGCCCATATGTTCATCGTCAATCCCCTGCACGCCCATGCCCGCGACAAGCTGTTTTCGACCCATCCCAGCATGGAAAGCCGGGTGGCACGGCTGCGCGAGATGGCGCCGCGCAACGAAAATAGGCGAGAAAAAACAGAGGCTTGGCCGACAGGGCCCTGGTCTGAGACCAACCCCAACAGTTCCCGGCAAGAACCTCGGCGTAGCCCCGGGCCTTGGGAGACATGATGATTTGGCGAACAAAATCGCGTCCGGAAACCCCCATATGTGGATAGACTATCAACAGAGATTTCCACATATAGTATCCAACACAGTATTTTGTGGTCTTGCCCGTAGTAACCACATGATCTAGGATTTGGGCAGTTTTAGGGGCAGTGGCCTTGCCTCTGCTGGAATTTATGGCCTTTCGTAAGCAGAAGGTGGACGAAAATGGCGTGGACGGATGATCGAGTTGCAATGCTTCGGGAACTTTGGACGAAGGGGCTGAGTGCGAGCCAAATCGCGGTACAGTTGGGCGGCGTCAGCCGTAATGCTGTGATCGGCAAGGCGCACCGGCTCGGCCTGGAAAGTCGCCCGTCGCCAATTCGCGGCGGCGGCAGCGGATCACGCAGCCGACGCAACCGGGCGATCAGTCGAGCGCTCGAGGCGCGTGCGCTGCGCGGCACCATGGCGGACGAGGAAATCGGTGGCGAGCCGGTGATACCCCAGTCCAGTCAAAAGGCGATGGAGCGTCCTTTGGCGCCGCCCGCCCGGCCGATCAGCGACGTCAAGGAATGCCTGTGGCCAAGCGGTGATCCAGGCGAAGACAATTTCGATTTCTGCGGCGAAGACACTGCGCCGGGCCGACCCTATTGCGCCAGCCATTGCGCCATGGCGTATATCCGCAAAGACCGGACAGCGGCCTAGGAACGCTCTGACGCGGCTCTGGCGGGGCGGCTCTAGCGGGAAGGTATTACCGGCCCTATAACGGGCCGATGAAACCAGCCAAACCGCCCACCAAACCCAGGGGGCCCCGTCCGCCCGACGCCCGCGCCGCAGCTCTCGACCTATTGGGCGCCGTGCTCGACCGCGGCGTCCCGCTCGATACGGTGTTGGCCCATTCCGCCGTCCTGGCCAAATTGTCGCCCCGCGACCGCGCCTTTGCCCGCGTTTTGATCACCACGGTGCTGCGCCGGCGCGGCCAGATCGACGCCGCGCTGGACGAGAAACTCTCGCGCCGTCTCACCAAACATCAAACCCAGGTGCGCAACGCGCTGCGCTTGGGCGTGGCGCAACTGGCGTTCTTGGAGACACCGGCCCACGCTGCCGTCGATGGCAGCGTCAATTTAGTGCGCCACAGCGGACGGGCCGGTATGACCGGTCTGGTCAACGCTATCCTGCGCACCATCGATCGCGAAAGTGCTGACGCATTAGCGGCCACGCCGGAGACCGAGCAACGCAACACCCCAGCCTGGCTGCGCGACAGTTGGCGCGACGCCTATGGGGCCGACACGGCCGCGGCCATCATGGCGGTCCACCGCGCCGATCCGCCGCTCGACATCTCTCTCGTCCCCGGCGCCCCGGTGCAAGAATGGGCCACCCGGCTCGACGCCGAAATTCTGCCGACCGGCTCGCTGCGCCGGCGCGCCGGCGGTATTGTCAGCGAATTGGATGGTTTCGCCGAGGGTACTTGGTGGGTTCAGGACGCCGCTGCGGCGCTGCCGGCGCGTCTGTTTGGTGACCTCAACGGCCGAACGGCAATCGATCTTTGCGCCGCGCCCGGCGGCAAGACCGCGCAACTCGCCGCGGCCGGCGCCAAGGTCACCGCGCTGGACATTTCAAGCGAACGGCTACGCCTGGTATCCCAGAACATGGACCGTCTGGGCTTTTCCGTCAAAACCGTGTGCGCCGACGCCGGGGATTACAAGCCCGCCGCGCCGGCCGAGGCCATCCTTCTCGACGCGCCCTGTTCGTCCACCGGCACAATCCGCCGCCACCCGGATATCGCTTGGCTCAAGAAACCGGAGGACGTGGCCAATACCGCGAAAACCCAGAACCGCTTGTTGCACGCGGCGGCCGGCATGCTGGCGCCGGGCGGCACCCTGGTCTACGCGGTCTGCTCGCTGCAGCCCGAAGAAGGGCCGGCACAAATCGAGGCGCTTCTCGCCGAGACATCGGATATGGTGCGGGCGCCGATCACGCTAGATGAATTGCCGGGCCTCGACAGCCTGTCTCCACCAGCGCTCACCGAACAAGGCGATATCCGCACCCTGCCCTGTCACTTTGCCGAAGCCGGCGGCATGGATGGATTTTACATTGCGCGGCTGCAAAGGCGATGAACAGAATGGCCAGTGGTTTATGGTCTGCGGTCTTGCGACGCAGAGTTTAAATCGGGTACCAAAGTTACATGGCTGATTTGCCGCTTTTACGTATTGCCCCATCGATTCTCGCCGCCGATTTTGCAAAACTCGGCGAGGAAATCCACGCCATCGAGGCGGCCGGGGCCGACTGGATCCATATCGACGTGATGGACGGCCATTTCGTGCCCAACATCACCATCGGACCGGCCGTGGTGAAGGCGCTCAGGCCGCACACAGATCTGCCGTTCGACGTCCATCTGATGATTGCGCCGGTCGACCCCCTGCTCGAAGCCTTCGCCGAGGCCGGCGCCGACACATTGTCGGTGCATCCCGAATCCGGACCCCATCTGCACCGCACCCTGCAAACCATCCGCGGCCTAGGCAAGCGCGCCGGGGTGGTGTTGAACCCGGCAACGCCGGTCGACGAGCTCGATCATGTCATGGATATGATCGACCTTATTCTGGTGATGACGGTCAATCCCGGTTTCGGCGGCCAGAAATTCATCACCAGCCAGTTGGATAAGATTAAAACCCTGCGCCAGAAAATTGATCAGCATGTTGCGGCCGGCGGTGGCCCCATCGATCTGGAGGTCGATGGCGGGGTCGATCCCGATACCGCGCCCCTGGCAACCAGCGCCGGTGCCGATGCGCTGGTCGCCGGCACGGCTGCATTCCGCGGCGGCCCCGGCGCCTATGCCGATAATATTAGCGCGCTGCGCAACGCCGCAGCCGCCGGCTCCAAGGCGAACCGGTGAGCGTCGCCCTGCTGCATGACTGGCATTACAATGTCAGTAAGCTGCTCTACGCCTCCCCGGTCTATCGCTACACGCTGCTCGCCCGCGCGCCGCGCGATTTGTCCCTGGTACCGCCCGATGCCTGGCCGGGCAGCGCCGATCGCGGTGCGGCGATCGTCGGCGGCGAGTTTAGTTTTTTCGGTGAGACCGTGCGTGGCGGGTTACGGGCCTGGCGGCCCGGTGGCATGAGCGAGGCCTGGCTAGCCGAACTGCATGGCTTCGACTGGCTGCGCGACCTCCGCGCGTTGGGCGGCGACGGCGCCCGGGGCGCGGCGCGTGAATTGGTCGGCGACTGGCTGCGGCGGCAATCGAACTGGCACGAGGTCGCCTGGCGGCCCGACGTTTTGGGCAGCCGCCTATTCGCCTGGCTCGGCCAGCATGATTTCTTCTGCGCGCCGGCCGATGACATCTATCGGCAGAATTATCTGACCAGCCTGGTGCGCCAGGCCAAGCATCTGTCGCGGGTGTTGCCGCGCGGCGTTCACGGTGAGGGGTTGATCCTCGCCGCCAAGGGGTTGATCGCCGCCGGCCTGGCCCTGCCCGGCCACAGCGCCTGGACCACCCAGGGACTGCGCCTGCTCGAGCGGGCCTGCTCGCAACAGATTTTGGCCGATGGCGGCCATGTCTCGCGCAATCCCGCCGTGCAGACCCAAATCCTGCGCCATCTGGTGGATACCCGCACAGCGCTGCTCGCCGCCCAACGCGAAGTACCGGGTTTTCTCATGGCGGCGATCGATCGCACCGCCCCCTTCTTGCGCATGCTGCGCCACAATGATGGCGGGCTCGCGCTGTTCAACGGTAGCAACGAGGGGCCGGGCTGGCTGATCGACATGCTGTTAGCCCAGGCCGATTCCCGGGGCCGACCCTTAACTTCGGCGCCCCATTCCGGGTTCGAGCGGATCGTCGCCAACCGCACCATCGTGTTGATGGATACCGGCGCCCCGGCCCACAGCCCGGATGGCGCGCGCGGTCATGCCAGCACGCTGGCCACCGAGATTTCCATCGGCCGCGAGCGGATCTTCGTCAATTGCGGCGCGCGACCCGGCGCCCGCGAACCTTGGACCCAAGTTCAACGGTCGACCGCCGCCCATTCGACCATGGTGGTCGACGACACCAACTCCTCCGACGTTCTGGCGCCGGGCAAGGCGGGACGGCGGCCGCGCCATATCTCGGTCGACCGCAATGACGAGAACGGCAATGTTTGGCTGAGCGCAATCCATGACGGCTATGGACCGCTATTCGGCGTCGCCCACCAACGGCGGCTCTATATCGACGCCAATGGCGAAGATATTCGCGGCGAGGATTCCGTCCTGCAGGAAGGCGATGGCAGCAAACCGCCGCGCAGCTTTGCGTTGCGGTTTCACCTTCATCCCAGCGTACAGGCCTCGTTGGTGCAAAACGGCAATGCGGTTTTACTGCGCCCGCCCAGCGGGATCGGATGGCGGTTGTTGGCCGAGGGCGGCACGGTATCTTTGGCCGAAAGCGTCTATCTGGGCAGCAACGATGAGATTCGCCGCAGCGAACAGATTGTCGTCTCAGGCGTATTCGACCCGCCCGACGAAGACGGCGTCATCGCCCGCGTGAAATGGGCGCTGAAAAAGGTGCCCAAGAAAGCCTAAGGCCGCGCTTCCCCACTGTTCGTTACCATTCCTTAACTATAAACCACGACCATGGCGTCTGTATTGGACACCAGGTCGAGGAATAACAGGCGTGCCGAAGGTCTTAGTAACCGGCGCCGGGGGCTTTATCGGCTCCCATCTTGTCGAACAGCTCGTGACACAGGGCGCCGACGTGCGCGCCTTTGTCGAATATAACTCGCTCGGCTCGTGGGGGTGGCTCGAACAGTCGCCCGCCCCTATTCGCGACGCTATCGAAATCTTCTCCGGTGATGTGCGTGACAACCACGCCGTACGGCAGGCGGTGCAGGGCTGTCACACGGTGTTTCACCTGGCCGCCCTGATCGGTATTCCCTATTCCTATCTGGCGCCGGAAAGCTATGTCGCCACCAACATCACCGGCACCCTGAATATCGTGCAGGCGGCGACCGATTTCGGCGTCAGCCGGGTGGTCCACACCTCGACCAGCGAAGTGTACGGAACCGCCCAGCAAGTGCCCATCGACGAGAGCCACCCGCTCAACCCGCAATCGCCCTATGCCGCCACCAAGGTCGGCGCCGACCAGATCGCACTGTCTTACTATAGATCCTTCGGCACCCCGGTCACCGTGGTGCGGCCGTTCAACACTTACGGGCCCCGGCAGTCGGCGCGCGCCGTCATTCCCACCGTGATCACTCAGTTGGCCGCCTGCCGCGCCGCTGGAAGGCCTGGCCGGATCAAGTTGGGCGCCATACGGCCGACCCGCGACTTCACTTTTGTTGGCGATACCGCCACCGGTTTTCGGGCCGCCGCCGAGAGGGATGCGGCACTTGGCGAGGTTGTGAATTTGGGCGCCAATTTCGAAATCGCGGTCGGCGACACAGCCCATTTGATCGCCGAGATCATGGGCATTCCGCTGGAGATCGAGACCGAAGACGAACGCCTGCGCCCCGACGCATCAGAAGTCGAACGACTATGGGCCGATAATAGCAAAGCCGCCGAACTGCTGGGCTGGACCCCATCCTATAACGGACGCGAGGGCTTTCGCCGTGGCCTGCGCGAGACCATCGACTGGTTCCTGAAGGGCGAAAACCAAGCCGGCTACAAGGCCGAAATCTACAATGTCTGACGCCGCCCTGGCCATTCCGGCCGAGACCGCCCCATCGGAAAGCGATGCGTTTATCGCCGCCGTGCTCGACCGCATGGCCGCCGTGCTGGCGCCGGAAAATGGCCCCTACCCGCTGCATGAGCCCCGTATTGGCGGCACGGCCTGGGACTATGTGAAGGACTGCCTCGACTCGGGTTGGGTGTCGTCGGTCGGCGAGTATGTGCGCTGGTTCGAAGAGAAGCTGGTCGAGACCACCGGCGCCGGTCACGCCATTGCCACGGTCAACGGCACCGCCGCCCTGCACGTCTGCCTGCTGCTCGCCGGCGTTGAGCGCGACGATGAAGTTTTGGTCCCGCCGCTCACCTTCGTCGCCTCGGCCAACGCCATTCAGTATTGCGGCGCCCACCCCCACTTCGTCGACATCGAACCGGTGAGCCTCGGCGTCGATCCGGTTGCCCTACAAGCCCATTTGGAACGCATCGCCGAAATGCGCGGCGATGTTTGCTACAATTCGCAGACCGGCCGCCCGATCCGCGCCCTCCTCGTGGTCCATTGCTTCGGCCATCCGGCGCGCATGGCCGAACTTGCGAACGTGGCCACGCGCTTCAATATAACGCTCGTCGAAGACGCCGCGGAAGCATTGGGCAGCACCGCCGGCGACCGCAGCGCGGGCTGCCATGGCCGGCTCGCCGCGCTCAGTTTTAACGGCAACAAGACGATCACCACCGGTGGCGGTGGCGCCATCCTCACCGACGACCCCTTACTCGCCGAACGGGCCCATCACCTAACCACGACGGCGCGGGTCGACGACCCCATGGCGATGGCCCATGACATGGTGGCCTTTAACTACCGCATGCCGAATCTCAATGCGGCCCTGGGCTGCGCCCAACTCGAACAATTGCCGGAGCTACTGGACTCGAAACGCCAATTGGCGGCGCGCTGGCGCGAGGCCTTCGCCGGCCTGGGCGGTGTGCGCTTTCTCGACGAGCCCTCCTGGGGCCATAGCAATTTCTGGCTAAACGCGTTGTCCCTCGACCCCCCCTATGCCGCGCAGCGCCCGCTGCTGCTCACCGCGCTCAATCGAGCCGGCTACCATTGCCGGCCGTTCTTTACCCCCCTCCACCGGCTGCCCATGTACCAGGATCAGCCCATGGCGCCGGTGCCTGTGGCCGAAGACCTTGCCGCCCGCGGCTTCAATCTGCCGTCGAGCGCCGGCCTGATCTGACCCCAAACCCGCTTTATTACGGCGCAACCGCCGGAAAACCGGCAGAATCCCGCCACGGTCAACCATTCGTTAGCATTTTACCTAAATGGTGGGGCCCAGGTTATGAGCACAGCGCCCAAAATCACCGAAGTTGCCAATCCGAACGCCCCGGACGCGGCACCTCTGCGCCTTATCGAACCACCACATTCACTCCTCAAGCAGTGCCTGATTGGACCCGATACGTCGATCCACACACTGATCGAACGGTTCAACACCCGCGCCGAACAAATCGGCATTGTCGTTGATGAGCAACGGCGGCTTCTCGGTACGGTGACCGACGGCGATCTTCGTCGCGGCATGCTGCGGGGGGTCACCACCGACGCGCCGGTTCGCGAAATCATGAACACCGCGCCGCGCACCCTATCGATCGATCAGCCGCGCGATGACATCACCGGCTTTATGCGAAACGAGCGGGTACGTCACTTGCCGGTGGTCGATTTCGCCGGCCGCGCCGTCGATCTGATCACCCTCGACAAATTACTCGGCCCGACGCCGCAGCCCTATCCGGTTGTGATCATGGCCGGTGGCGAAGGAACGCGGCTGCGCCCGCTGACCGAACACACCCCCAAGCCGATGCTCGATGTCGGCGGCCAACCCATTCTCGAGACCATCATCCGGCGCTGCGCCGCCGCGGGCTTCAGCGACTTCTTCATCTCGGTCAATTATCGCGCCGACGTCATCAAGCATCATTTCGGCGACGGCCGACCGCTCGGCGTCGCGATAAATTATCTCGACGAGATGACGCCTCTGGGTACTGCCGGACCGCTCGGCCAGTTACCCAGCGGTCTTTCGACGCCGGTGCTCGTCCTCAATGGCGATATCCTGACCAAGATGGACCCGGCCCGGGTGGTCGAATTCCACCGCGACGCCGGCGCCGCGGCGACTATGGGCGTGCGCGAGTACGAGTTTCAAATTCCCTATGGTGTGGTCGATATCGACGATAACGAGATCCGCGGCCTGCGCGAGAAACCGGTCTCGCGCCAGTTCATCAATGCCGGCATCTATGTGCTCGACCAGAGCGCCCTCGACCTCTTACCGCGCGATTCCGCCTCGGACATGCCCAACCTATTTACGACGTGCCGCACGGCAGGGCTAAAAACCCTGGCCTTTCCTATTCGCGAATATTGGGTCGACATTGGCCATATGGACGATTACCGCCGGGCCAACGAGGATTATTCGGTAATATTCTAAAGCTGCCAGCGCTTGATCCCAGCCGGTAAGACCAGATCGCGCCACATCCCCTTAATATCGCCAACCACCGCCTCGTCCGCTGCGAACCGCATCAGATCGGCTGGCGTAAGGGCTTCGAATTCACTGTGCCACACCGCACCGACAACCGCATCGTAACCGCCAGCGCCGTCCAGATCCGCCACAAGGTCGAGGTCGTACTGGGCCTTCGCCTCTTGGGCATCGGCATGGGGATCATAGACGTCGACGCGATGACCCCGTTCGACCAGCGCCGAGATAACGTCGATCACTTTTGAATTGCGCAGGTCGGGCACATTCTCCTTGAAGGTCAGCCCGAGCACCAGAACACGCCCCTTCGGCTGTGACATGGCGGCATCGATATTGGCCGCGACATAGTCACCCACCCCGTCATTGATGCGCCGGCCGGCGAGGATTATCTCGGGGTGGTGGCCCGCCTGCTCGGCGGCGTGGGCCAGATAATAGGGATCGACACCGATGCAATGAC
>JABDJY010000360.1 GCA_013003285.1 Alphaproteobacteria bacterium
ATATATGAACGTCAGGCTATTTGGCGTCGGCCGGCGGGGCGTAACAAATGTCCCGCACCGCGGGACGGGAAATGAATTCGCACACTTCCGCTGCAGCATCGAGTTCGACCACTTGGATCAAGAAGCAGGTATCGCGCACCACGGCAAGTTGCACCTGTTCGCAGAGTTGCGGCGTACGGGTGGCGGCGGCAACGCCGGAGATGCATCCATCGCGCATCAGCAACAGACGATTATTGCGGATCGGAATGCGCTCGCAGGCGACCGGGTCGCCGCTATTCTCGGCGAACTTGGAAATACAATTAAAGCGTACGGCAAAATCATAGGCGCCATCGCACAATCCGACATCGCCTTCGGCTTCGGCGGCGTCGAGAAAACAGCGTATCTGATTGGGCAGCGGCCCGGATTCGCGGCAGCCGCCGGTGCCGGAATGGCTCGAACCGGACTGCGCAACCGCCGAAGCGCTCGCCACCATCGCCGCGAGCAGCCCCAAGGCGGACATGATCAGCAATCGCTTCATCCCTGATTTTGCTTTCTAGACAATGACTTAACTCCATGCCTCAAAAATTTCGACCAGTCTACGTCATCCCAGGGTAACGCTCCCAATCACGAAATCGCGGTTTTTCTGCTCTCCGCCAGTATTTTTTACCGCATTGTGACCGCCGTCACTTCGACTGGCCCCAACCGTTCCCATTTGCAAGCTACACCCGAGGGGTGTGATGAGAGGGGATGAAGACGATGTATAGAACGACAGACGAATTTTACACCCTTAACCGGCCGGCAACGCTGTATGTGAGCGCCGCCTCATTCGCCGTGTGGGCCCTGGTTCTGGGTATCATCGCGGCGATCTAGAGCCGGTAAACACGTGCCGCATTGTCATGGTATAGCGCCGCCTTATCGGCGTCCGAATAGCCGGCAGTCAGCCGCTTGAACGAATTCCACAGCACGGCATAGCTACAACTCAGCTTATCGACGGGGAAGTTGGATTCGAAGAGGCAGCGCTCGATGCCGAACTGCTCGATCGTATAGTCGTACCAGCCCCGCGTCGCCTCCATCAGCGCCTCACTGGTCGGCGGCGTGGGCTGTTGGTGCCAACCGAACCCGTTGATTTCCATATTGAGACCCCCAAGCTTGGCGACGACGTTCTGACACCTCGCCAACTCGGCAATATCGGCTTGCCAGGTCTCGAATATCTCGTCGCGATGGCCGGCATAAGACCCCAGGCCAATCGGCCCGCCGAAATGGTTGAGAATGATCGTGGTGTCGGGAAAGGCACGCGCCAAATCGATTAGCTCGGTAATTTGCGGATGGTAGAGCCAGGCCTCGTAGCTGAGGCCGAACTTCGCCAAATGGGCAAACCCGGCGCGGTAAGTGTCGTTGATCAAGAGATGGGGCGGCCGCTTGCCACGAATCACCGGCACGTCGTCGCTGGCATCCCATGGCACGCTGTGGCGAATGCCGCGAAAGCGGCCGCCGCCGGCGGCGATCTGTGCCTCCAGCACCGGCGCCACATCGTCGCCAAGCAATAGATTGGCATGGCCGATGATGCCGGCGGCAATTCGGGTCGGGCCATATTGGCCGGACTCACTCATGGCAGCGATGCCGGCGGCGAACGCCGTCTCGCCGACCGGCCGCAACGCCTCCGGCCCGTCTTCCTTGTACATGGCGCCGCACTCGATGAAGACCGTCGAGACGATATTGTGGCCGCTATTGGTGTCGGCCAGAAGATCGTCGAGCAGATAGCGCGGCTCGGTCTGGTCGGTGCGAAACTCCCACAAATGATGGTGTGGATCGCAGATCGGCAGGTCCGGCTCCAGCGCGTCTTCGTGCGTCAGCGCCAACCAGTCATCGTTCGTGCCCATGTCGGTTTCACTCCTGCCTGCTTGGTAGTTAGGCAGTTATTAAAGCACGGCCGCTAGGCTTCGCACAGCAGGGCAATGACCGAAAAACCCGTTGTTTCTCGGACTTTACGGCTTCCCCTTCAAAGTTCTGTCTCGCCTCGACGCGCTTTCGACTTTCAACAACCACCGTGATACCAAGGCAAAATGCACGGTTCCATCGACCCCCAACCGACATACAACCGCTGGCTGATATTGGGATTGGGCCTGCTCGCCGCGATCTTGGTGCACATCCAGGTCGTCGCGACCATCGATACCATGACGGCGGGGCGCCTGTTCGATCCTGATGCCTATATGCGCCTGCAGCGGGTGCTGGAATTACAGATGCATGGCCAATGGTTCGACGGCACGACGCTGCGGACCAATGCACCGTTTGGCGAGTTGATCCATTGGACCCGGCCGTTCGATGTGATCCTGCTGGCCGGCGCCTGGCTTGGCAGCACCGTAACCGATTTCCGCACCGCGCTTGAGATTTGGGGCCGGATCATCGGCCCCGTGCTGCTGCTTTTGCTTGTCGTGGTTTGGCGTTTCGGCACACGCGGGCTGCTGAGCGACCGTGGGTTCATCATTTCGATGCTGCTGGTGCCGCTGCTGCCGCTGTTCGATCTCACCTTCGCCCTCAACCGGCCGGACCATCATGGCCTCTTGAGCCTATTGTTCGTCGCCGGCCTGGTGCTGATGTTCCGCATCGTCGTCACCGACAACCGCAATACCCGCCCGGCACTTGCTGTCGGCATCCTGTCGGGCATCGCCATATGGGTCAGCGTCGAGGCGGTCGGCGCCACGGCTTATTTCGCCGCCGCGTTGGGGCTGCTCTGGTTGTGGCGCGGCCAACCCTATCTGGGCCGAATCGTCTTTTTCATGGTCGGCCTGTTTGCCACACTCACCCTTGCGCTCATCGTCGAACGCGCGCCCAGCGACTGGACCGTGGAAGCCTATCGAAGCTTCTCCATCGTCCACTGGTTCGCCGTCGGCGTCGGGACCATCACCTGGATCGGCCTGGCGGCGTTCGTCCAGAAACGCGGCGGCGACGACACTTTTCGGCGGCGCTTCACCGCTGCGCTCATCGGCGCTTTAGTGCCGGCCCTCGCGGTCGCCCTGGTTTTCCCACAGTTTTTCCAAGGCCCGCTGGTCGAGTATGACGCCACTATAATGGCCCGGTGGTTGCCGCTGGTCCCCGAATACCAACCCATCTGGCCGGACACGCTGGCGAGAAGCGCACTGTTTGTCGACGAGCTGGGACCGGTCCTCATCGCCATCCTGTTTGTGTTGTACCGGCTACGGCGCGGCGACCAGATGGAACGCCAGTTGATGTTGTTTCTGCTGCTCGGCTTCGCCTTCTACTTGCCGCTGTCCCTGTCGGTGCTGCGCTGGACGGTCTACCTACAGGCGCTAGCATGGTTACCGTGGACCTTGGCGACCTTGGCGGTGCTCGACGCCGCGCCGCAACTATCTCTGGGTAAATTGAAAATACCCATCCGCATGCCCGCCGTCGCCCTCTTCGTGACGGCCCCGGCCCTTTTGGCGCTGATCATCACGGCACAACCGCAAGCCCGCCCGCAGGTCGCCGCGGGCGCCGCCGGGGCATTTTGCGATTGGCCCCAGATGGAGACCCATCTGGGCCAGCGTCACGCCGACGCCAATGGTAACGAGCAGATATTATTGACCGACATCACCCAGGGACCGGCGCTGGTGTGGCACACGCCCTATTCGGTCATCGGCGCGCCCTATGGCAACACCCAACCGCTGGGCGACACCTTCCGTTTCTTCGGCGCCACAGAGGATAGCGTGCCGCGCGAAATCGCCAAGCAGCGCCGGGTCGATCTGGTCCTGGTCTGCACCGGCAGTCCCGACCGTCAATTCTATCACGCCATCGGACCCGGCGCGATGTTTGCTCAACTCACCGACGGCGTCTCGCCCGACTGGTTAGAACCGGCGGCATTGCCGGAAGAATTGGCCAAGGCCTTTCGCCTGTACCGCGTGTCGTTCTGACAGCGCCGCCATACTTCGGTCACGCTTGCGATGAATTATCTGGCTGCCCTGTAGCATTATCCGGATAGGCGCCCATGGCTTTGCTGAATCGACTGAATGGATTCCCGTTGCTTAAGCTTGGCTTGGCGATATTCGCTCTTTCGCTCGCTTCAGTCGGTTTGCAAGCCGCCGATGACGAAGAGCAATTGCTGTCGCCGGAGCGCGTCGGTGCGATCCATCACGGTAGCAGCCTCGAAGAGCTGCAGCGTATTTTCGGCGCCGAGCGGGTTCGCGATCATCTGGTGCAAGTCGGCGAGGGATTCGTGTGCCGGGGCACCAGAATCGATTTTCCCGGTGGCGACAGTTTGGAGATCACTTGGCGTGACGAAGCCGCGCGGCGCGGGCCGGACACGATCGCGGTGTTGGGCGACCGCTGGGCCACGCCCGAAGGACTGCGCCTGGGAAGTACCCTGCAAGAGCTAGAGGCAATGAACGGCGCACCCTTCAATCTTTCTGGCTTCGGCTGGGATTATGGCGGCACGGTGGGCACTTGGAACGACGGCGCCCTGACCTATCTGGCCGCCAGCGGCCCGCCACGGCTGATCATCCGACTGTCGCCCGCGCGCGCCGCCTATGACCGCATCACCGGCGATCAGCGCGCGGCGGTCACCGGCGACGGCGCCTATGTGTCTTCGGCCCACACCGACATGCAAACGCTCACGCCGCAGATTAGCCAAATCATCGCCGACTTCGCCGCCGGCGACTGCGCGGCGTTCTTTCCGGAGTGACTTATCTTTAGGTGATCTCGTTAACCGAAGCGGCGGCGGTTTTCACCGGGGTTGCAAGCACCGCCCTGAGTTTGAGACTATCGGGGCGATATCTGCCACGCGCACCGTCGAGGGAACCTCATGTCCTATACCGCCATATCCGTTTCAGAAATGGCGCCCGCCTGCGGCGCGATCATCGAGGGGGTCGACCTCTCGGGCGAGCTGACCAACCAGCAGTTCGACGAGATCCATTCAGCCCTGCTCGACCGCACGGTGATCATCTTTCGCGACCAGAACATTAGCGAAGACCAGCAGGTCGCCTTCACCCGGCGCTTTGGCGATCTGCAATCCTCCGCGGTGTCGGGCTTCGAGAAAAATGAAGCGCACTCGGAAATCGACGTGCTGGAATATGACGCCGAGAACCCGCCCCATGTAACGGCCGAGCTGTGGCATACCGATTTTGCCGGCATGGAGATCCCCTCCATGGGTACCTCGCTCTACGCCCGCGATATTCCGCCGCGCGGCGGCGACACCATCTGGGTCAATTCGGTCGCCGCCTATGAGGCGCTGTCGGACCGCATGCGCGCCCATGTGGACGGGCTCTGGGCCTATCACGACCGCTTCAAGGCCTATGACGAACATGTCCGCCCCGAACTGTGGGACAAGGAATATCAATCCCATCACCGCAACATGAAGGGCACCTACCGGCCGGCCTTGCATCCGGTGGTGCGCACCCACCCGGTGACCGGCAAGCGCGGCCTATTAGTCAACGAATCCATGACCAGCCTGATCAAGGGCATGGACCGGCGCGAAAGCGACCATTTGCTGAACTTCCTGTTCGACCATCTACGGGTGCCGGAATTCCAGTACCGCCACAAATGGTGCGAAGGCGATCTGGCGGTATGGGACAATCGGTTGAGCCTGCACTACGCGCTGTTCGACTATACCGACCACCGCCTGATGCACCGGGTGGTGATCGCCGGCGACAAGCCGGCCTAAGCGCGCCTCACGATTGCTGCCTTGGACAACCGCTTGAGGTGGCACCGATTGCGGACGTTATTCTTCCGGTACCGATCGATCTGGGTTAGGGCAGGGGCAGAATATTGAAGGTCAGCTCCGGCTCGTAACCGGCGTCAGCGAAAAGGTTTCCGACCGGGCACTGATCCTCTGACAGTTTCATCAGGCGCGCCACCTTTTCAGGGGGCGCATCCGTCTCAATGTCGACGACCATTTCCGCAGCACAGAACCGCATAACCTTACTGCTGCCGTCCAGTCCAGGAATGCGGTCGGTGGTCGTTTCGACATGGATATTGATGGCGCCGTGATTAATTCTCATGGCCTTGGCCACTTTATGAATTTGAACTGTCTGACACGCGGCCAAAGAGGCCGTAAAATATATCAGAGGCGAAGCTGCTGTGTCCGTCCCACCCCGCTCGGCGGGCTCGTCTGTAAAAAATGTGTGTCCGCCTGGAACGCTGATTTCACACTTTATTCCGTTTTGACTTTTTGAATCGACTTTCCGGATTTTGGCGCCTGCCGGATCTTTCAGTTTCGCAACAGCCATAATGATCACCTTTGTTAAATGTACCAATTGGGCGCTATCCTGCTTAGATACCGCTGGTAAATCAAACAAACGTTTCCAAAAACTTCGGCATCTAAATAGTTGGTCCGTTGGTCGAAAACGCTGCTCAATGACCCAGGATATCGTAAAGCGGCACACCTCCGAAAAGGGGTATTTCCGGCCGTGATCCAGGCCGTGATCCTGGCCGTGATCGGCCATCGTAATTCACGCCCGCTTTGCCCCGATATCGGGCATGGTATACAAGGGCCATAATTGATAGGCCAGCTGCGTAATCGGCCGTGGCAACGCGTGTTTGCAAGACGAATGGTTCGTCGTGCAGCGCACCTATCCGGCATTCCGATCGAGACAAGATGGCAGAATTCGAAGGCGTTGTTCCGCCGCTTCGGCAGGCTTTGAACCAACGCGGCTACACCCAATTGACCCCCGTACAAACGGCGGTCCTGGCCCCCGACGTCAGAGACGCCGACGCCCTGGTTTCCGCGCAGACGGGGTCTGGCAAAACCGTGGCCTTTGGCCTGGCTCTGGCGCCGGCCCTGCTGAGGGACGCGAATCGATTTGCCGCCGCGACCACGCCGCTTGCGCTGGTCATCGCGCCGACCCGCGAACTGGCGCTACAGGTTCGCCGCGAACTTGAATGGCTTTACGCGCCGACGGGGGCGGCCTTCGCGTCGTGCGTCGGCGGCATGGATATGCGCGCTGAACGCCAAGCGCTGCAACGCGGGGTGCACATCGTGGTTGGCACGCCGGGACGGTTGCGCGACCATGTCGAGCGCGGTTCGTTCAACACGACGGCGCTTCAGGCGGTGGTGCTCGACGAAGCGGACGAGATGCTCGATCTAGGCTTTCGCGACGACCTCGAATACATCCTCGATGCGGCGCCCAGGGAACGGCGCACATTGATGTTTTCCGCCACCGTACCGCGCGCCATCGCCACCCTCGCCAAACGCTACCAACGCAATGCGGTGCGGGTCGCGACATCGGCGGAACAGCAGCAACATGTGGATATTGAGTACCGCGCCCTCACGGTTGCCCCCAACGACCGGGAAAACGCCATCGTCAATGTGTTGCGCTATTTCGACGCGAAAAATGCCCTCGTCTTTTGCGCCACGCGCGCCACGGTTAACCGTATGACCAGCCGCTTCGCCAATCGGGGGTTTTCGGCGGTGGCGCTGTCGGGGGAGCTCAGCCAGAACGAGCGTACCCACGCCCTGCAGGCGTTGCGCGACGGACGCGCGCGGGTGTGCATCGCCACCGATGTGGCGGCGCGCGGACTTGATCTGCCGAATTTGGAGCTGGTGATCCACGCGGACATTCCGAAAAACCGCGAATCCCTGCTGCACCGAAGTGGCCGGACCGGGCGCGCCGGACGCAAAGGCGTGTGCGCGTTGATCGTGCCGCATAATTTGCGCCGGCGTACCGAAAGTTTGTTGCGGAGCGCTAACGTCGAAGCCACCTGGGCCAATCCGCCCTCTGTCCCTGAAATCATGCAGCGCGATCGCGAGCGTATTTTCACCGACCCGGCGTTGAGCGAACCGTTGAGCGACGACGAACGCGCCTTCGCGCAGCAACTTCTATCGCGTCACGGTGCCGAACATGTCGCTGCCGCGTTCCTGCGTCGCCATCTCGAAGACCAAACGGCGCCGGAAGAGCTGCTCGATGCGGCGCCGGCGGAAGAGCGTAAGAAACGCCGCGACGACTTCAAGGGCGGCGTTTGGTTTTCCCTCTCGGTCGGGCGCGAACAGCGCGCCGAAGCGCGCTGGCTGCTGCCGATGCTGTGTCGCGCCGGCCACATTACCAAGCAAGAAATTGGGGCGATCCGGATCCATCCCAGCGAAACCCATGTGGAGCTTGCTCCCGTCTGCGTGGATCGCTTCCTCGAGACCGTGGGTCCCAGCGGTAAAGTGGAAAAGACCATTACCGTGACGCGGCTTAAAGGTGTCCCGAAGGCAGCCGCCGGAAAGCCGAGTGATTCCACCCGAAAACCCTATGCGAAAAAGAAACCCTACACCAACAAACCGCGAAGTGAGCCGGCCGAGCCGGATCGGAAACGCAAATTCGGGCCGAAATCCGACGAGACGTTGGGCGGCATGAAGGCGGGCGACCCCAAAAAACCTTGGGAAAAGACCGCGAAAAAATCCAAGAACAAGAAATCTAAAAAAGCAAAACTCGCCCTCAAATCTAAAAAGGCTGGCGCGAAGGCTCGCGGGGCGGATCAACCCGGCGGCGCTCCCTTGAAACGGAAGAAACCAAAGAGAAACAGCGATTAGGCTGCAATCGCCTATTCGCGGTGCTGATCCAGCCAGGCGCGGGCCCGGCGGTCGGCCTCGGCGACCTTGTCGGCCGACAGGCTGAAAGCGGCGAGTTTGCGCACACCGTCCGAATAGGTATCGCCCAAGGCAGCGGCGATGCTGAACCACATGAGCGCTTGCACCCGATCCTTCGGCACCCCGCTGCCGGCTTGGTACAAATAGGCCAGCGAGTATTGGCCCAATGTGAGCTTTTGCTCGGCGGCGCGGCGATACCATTTCGCGGCTTCGGCAAAGTTTAGCGGTACCCCGTCGCCTCTTTCGTACATCTTACCCAGATCGTATTGGGCCAGCGCGTGCCCCTGTGCGGCTGCCTTGCGAAACCATTTCAGCGCCTCCCCATCGTCCTGCGGCACTAATTTACCGCGATAGTATCCGTGGCCGAGGTTGCGTTCCGCCGGTGCATATCCTTGTTCGACGGCCAGCAGGATAAGTTTCAGCGCCTCGGGATAGCGTTCCGCTTTATAAAGGCTTCTGGCGAGCTGGAATTGCAGGCGCGCATGGCCCGGATTTTGTTCAAGCGCGCGCTCGCACGCGGCAATCGCGCCAACGGGTTCAAGCCCTTGGATTAAAACGCCCGACACACCTTCAGGCCGATTTGGGTCGAAGGGATGCGCCGCCTGCCGATCGCAATCGGAGATTTCCATATCTGCCGGCGCGGGCGACGGTGCGCTTAGTAGCGGTACCAACACGACAAGCGCGAGCGGTAGCTGTCTCATGACGCAACCTTAGCATTTTCGAGACGCGCCGGACCTGCATCTTTGTCACAAGATCGGGAGGGGAATAATCGCCGGGTTATTCTGTTTGTAGGGGGCATGCTTAATCCGATTACGCGCCGGCAATCGATCCGCCAACGTTGGACCAAGACCGAACCGTGGAGAACCAAGTGAAGTATATTCTTGCAGCTTTCGCGATTTCGCTCGCCGTGACGGCCGGCGCAGCGAGCAGTCACGCCGAAGGCAACGCGGTCACCGGCAAAGACGTTTTCATTACACATTGCTGGCAATGCCACACGGTCGAGCAAGGCGGCGCGGATAAAATCGGCCCCAATCTATTCGGTTTGTTCGGCGGCAAGGCCGGCCTTCGGGTGCCCAGCTACGAAAGCCGATATTCGCCGGAGATCAAGCAATCGGGCATTGTGTGGGGCGAGGATACCCTCGACCAGTTCCTCGCCGGTCCCGATAAATTCATCCCGCAGACGAATATGCCGTTCATCGGGTTCGAAAACAAAGCCGACCGGGATAATGTGATCGCCTATCTTAAATCGGTCACGCAATAGCGGATACGGACGCGCGCCTTTAGGCGTGCGGTGAACATTATCCACGGGAACGTTCATTCATTGCCCTTCACCGCGCCGCGGCGGCGTGGCGGCGTCGCGCTGTCATCAGGTAAATGCCGGCAAAAATCACCGCCACACCGGCCACATGGTAGAGCGCGACCGCCTCGCCCAATACCAAAATGGCCAGGGCGGCGATGAACACCGTGCGCACGTAGAAAAACATGCTTGCAACATACGCGCCCACCGCCAAGGTGCCGATGGTCATGAAGCCGATGGCGAGAATCGAGACGGCGATAGAAATCCACGCGATCATCGCCAGGCTGGCCACGGTGTAGGGGAACGGCGCCACATAGATTATTTCCCACACATAAAGCGGCGCGGTGAACAGCACGCCGAACCATGAGGCGGCACACAGCCGGGCGAAGGGCGAGAGTTCCGACGGGGTGACCCGCAGCAGCACCACATAGGCCGAGTAGCCCAATATGGCGGCGAACACCAACAAATCGCCCACTTGCAGCCGCAGGCCCAACAAAACATCGATGTCACCGCGCGCAATCACCACCAACACACCCAAGGCGGCGATGACCAGACCAATGGTCTGACGCGCGTTGATTTGATCGCGGAAGAACAGCCAGCCCATGATCGCCATGATCGCGGTCTGCGACGTGGACACCACGCCGGCATTCATCGCCGAGGTCAGACTAAGACCGAGATAAATCGCCGAGCCACCCAACAC
>JABDJY010000365.1 GCA_013003285.1 Alphaproteobacteria bacterium
ACGTGGAGCGCTGCCGGGTGCTGCTGCATCTGATCGATGGCACCGCCGGTCTGGAGGCCGCCGTCGATGCCTATAGGACCGTTCGCGATGAATTGACCGCCTATGGCGGCGGCCTGGCGGACAAGCCCGAAGTGGTGGCGCTGAACAAGATCGATGCGCTGCGCGACGAAGACATCGCGGAAATGCGCACCGCGCTCTCCAAGGCCTCCGGTCAGGACGTGCTGGCGATCTCCGGCGTGGCCGGGCTGGGGGTTCACGACGCCTTGCGGGCCTTGCGTGAATACATCGTCGAAGCCGGGACCACGGATACCGGCGTTTCATGGGACCCGCCAGCCCCGGAACTGGTCCAATGAGCGTGGCGACCGGCGAGGCTGCGGCGGACAATTTGTCAATTCACAACAGCCGGCGACTGGTCATCAAGATCGGATCGGCCTTGCTGGCCGATGATGACGGCAATCTGCAGAGCGAATGGATCGATGCGCTGGTTGCCGATGCCGCCGAACTGCGCCGTGCCGGCACCGAAATTATCATCGTCTCTTCCGGCGCCATTGCGGTCGGCCGCCGGCTCTTGGGCTTGGCGCGCGGACCGCGCAACCGGGTCCTGCGGCTGGAGGAAAGCCAGGCGGCGGCGGCGACCGGTCAGGTGCGCTTGGCCCATGCCTGGCAGAATGCACTGGCGCGCTATGACGTGCCGGTGGCGCAAATTCTGCTCACTACCGAGGACACCGAAGACCGCCGGCGTTACCTGAATGCGCGCTCCACCATCACGACCCTGCTGAAGCTCGGCGTCATTCCGGTGATCAACGAGAACGATACGGTCGCCACCGAGGAGATCCGATTCGGCGATAATGACCGTCTCGCCGCGCGGGTGGCGCAGATGGTGAGCGCCGATACCTGCGTCATTCTTTCTGACATCGATGGTCTCTACACCGCCGATCCGGCGCTGGGGGCGGGGGCGACCCATATCGCTGAGGTTCGCGCCATCACCCCCGAAATCGAGGCCATGGCCGGCGCCACCTCGAACGATGACGGCTCGGGCGGCATGGTGACCAAGATCGAAGCGGCGCGGATCGCTCTGCAGGCCGGCTGCCGCCTGGCCATCGGCGACGGACGTATCGCCCGGCCGCTGGAAGCTTTCAACGGCGCGGCGACCTGCACCTGGTTCATCCCCCAGGGCGAGCCCCAAACGGCGCGCAAGCGCTGGATCGCCGCCAGCCTGAACCCGGTCGGCACCATTGTCGTCGACACCGGTGCCGCCAAGGCGCTGGCGGCCGGTAAGAGCCTGCTGCCCGCCGGTATGGTGCGCGTCGACGGCACGTTCGAGCGCGGCGACCCGGTGATCGTACGCGACGAGAACGGCACCGAAATGGCGCGCGGCCTCAGCGCCTATTCCAGCGAAGATGCGGATTGCATCAAGGGGCTCAAGAGCAGCGAGACCGAAGCCGTGCTGGGCTATCGCGGACGCGAGGAAATGATCCACCGCGACGATCTGGTCCTTAGCTAGGCGGCGATCCGCCATGCAACATAAAGGCGACCACCCGCCGGCCCTTTATATAGGTATCATGACTATTGCACTGGTCAGCGTCGGCCACGCCGCGATTTTTGTGCGCATCGCCGACGCCGACCCGATAGTGGTCGCGGCGTTTCGGCTTGGCATTGCGACGGCGGTGCTGGCGCCGGTCACGCTGTTCTTCGCCTATTCCGGGCTGCGTGCGCTGACCCGAAGGGAGCTGCGCCTGATCGCTGGCGCCGCGGTGTTTCTGGCGCTGCACTTCGCGACCTGGATCGCCTCGCTGGATTTCACCTCGATCGCCAATGCGGTCGTGTTGGTAACTCTTAGCCCGGTGTGGCTGGCGCTCTATGGCGTGGTCATTCTGCGCGTCCAGTCCGGCCATCGCATGTGGTTTAGTATCGCGCTCGCCATTGCCGGCAGTGTGATCATTGCGGTGGGTAGCGCGGCCGGCGGTAGCACGTCGCTGTTCGGCGATGGATTGGCCCTGGCCGGCGGCATCTTCATCGCCGGTTTTTTGCTCATTGCGCAAAAAGCCCGACAGACGGTGGACCTGCTGCCCTTCGTGACCCTGGTCTATGGTTTCGCGGCGGCGCTGTTGTGGATCGCTGTCATCGCGCTGGGCCTGCCGGTCGCGGGCCTATCGGGAACGACCTATGGCGCGATGATCGCCCTGGCGCTGATCAGCCAGGTCATCGGCCATACGGGTATCAATTGGGCGGTCCGCGCCATCCCGCCGACCCTACTGGCCATCGCCATATTAGGCGAACCGGTTCTGTCTTCGTTGTTCGGCTGGGCCTATTTCGGCGAAGGAATCGGCTGGCCCACGGCGCTGGGCGGGGTGCTCATATTGGCCGGAATCTGGCTGGGAACCCGGGCCGGCGGCGCCTTACCATCGAAAACCGGGCAAATAGGGTGAAATCGGCGTATAAATTGACTATCTTCGCCGCCCGCGCCATTTGAAAGACGTGAAAGACCATGAGTGTAGCGCACGACATAGATGACAACGCCGATATCGCGGCGATCATGCTCCATATGGGCGCCGCCGCCCGTGCGGCGGGGCGTGCGCTGGCGCAGGCCACAAGCGCCGATAAGGACGCGGCGATCACCGGCGGCGCGGCGCGAATTCGCGACCGGCAGGCCGATATTCTGGCGGCCAACGCGATCGATGTGGCGGCGGCCAAGGAAAAGAATATTAGCGGCGCCATGCTCGATCGGCTGATCCTCGACGATAAGCGCCTCGAAGCGATGGCGCGCGGGTTGGAAGAAGTCGCCGCGCTACCCGATCCCATCGGCACCGTGCTCGACGAACGCACCCGGCCGAACGGATTGAAAATCTCCCGCATTCGCGTGCCGCTCGGCGTCATCGGCGTGATCTATGAATCGCGTCCTAACGTGACGGCCGATGCCGGTGGTTTGTGCTTGAAGGCGGGCAATGCGGCCATCCTGCGCGGCGGCTCCGATACGTTCCACACCTCGGCGGTGATTTTGGAATGCCTGCAACAGGGGCTCGCCGCCGCCGGCTTGCCGGAGACCTGTCTCCAAGCGCCGCCCACTACCGACCGGGCGGCGGTCGGTGCCATGTTGGCCATGAGTGACTATATCGACGTCATCGTGCCGCGCGGCGGCAAGTCGCTGGTCGAGCGGGTGCAGAACGAGGCCCGCATGCCGGTCTTCGCCCATCTGGAAGGCATTTGCCACACCTATGTGCATGCGAAGGCCCAGCTCGACATGGCGCGCTCGATCGTGCTCAACGCCAAGATGCGCCGGACGGGAATTTGCGGCGCGACCGAGACCGTCTTGATCGACCGCTCGGTGGCGCCGGATATGCTGACCCCGATTGTCGACGATCTGGTCGAGGCCGGCTGCGAAGTACGCGGCGATGCCGGGGCGCAAGGCATCGATGGACGCATCTGCGCGGCGACGGCAGAAGATTGGGACACCGAATATCTGGATTCCATCGTCTCGGTGAAACTGGTCGACGGGGTCGATGGCGCGATCGAGCATATCAACCAGCATGGGTCCAACCATACCGACGCCATCGTCACTGACGATGATGCGGTCGCAGCGCAATTCCTCGATGGGGTCGATAGCGGCATCGTTATGCACAATACATCGACCCAGTTCGCCGATGGCGGTGAGTTCGGCATGGGGGCGGAGATCGGTATCTCGACGGGCCGGCTGCATGCACGCGGGCCGGTCGGCGCGGAGCAGTTAACCACCTATAAATATGTCGTTCGCGGTGCCGGGCAGTTACGGCCCTGACGGTGAACCCATCACAGGCGTTGGTGTGTGGCGGCGGCCGCCAGAGGATTGGTCTGCTGGGGGGGTCGTTCAATCCCGCCCATGGGGGGCATCTCTATATCAGCCTCGAAGCCCTAAAGCGATTGCGCCTCGATGCGGTATGGTGGCTGGTGTCACCGCAAAATCCGCTCAAAACCACCGACGGTATGGCGCCGCTGGCTGAGCGGCTGGCCTCTGCCCAGGCGATTGCACAGCACCCGCGCATCCGGGTGACGGCCATCGAGGAAAAGCTGGGCACCCGCTATTCGGTGGATACGATCGCGCGGCTGAAGCAGCAATTCCCTGCCACCCGCTTCGTTTGGCTGATGGGGTCCGATAATCTGGCGCAAATGCCCCGGTGGCGCCGCTGGACGCAAATATTTGACACGGTTTCCATTGCGGTCTTCGCCCGCGAAACCTATGATTTCCAGGCTTTGGCCGGCATGGCTGCTCATCGGTTCCAGGCCCACCGGGTGCCGGCGGAACGGGCGGCGAGCTTGGCCGACCGGACGCCACCCGCCTGGACCTTTATACCGCTGCGTAAACATCCGGCAGCCTCGACCGATATTCGCTTATCGGGTGGCTGGCCGGACGGTTGATATGGTGGAAAGCGGGGGACTAATTTGGCAACGAGGACACGATCATAGTCGCGAAACGGAAAAAGACTTCGCCTGAAACGGCGGAAAAGATATTAGCCCTGGTTGAAGAATCGTTGGATGACGATCAGGCCAATGACGTCAAAGTCATCCCACTGGCCGGTAAAACAGATATCGCCGAATATATGGTGGTGGCCAGCGGCCGTTCGGCCCGTCACGTCGATGCGACGACCCAACATCTCCTGACCAAATTGAAGGCGGCCGGTATGCGCGATGTGCGCAGCGAGGGCAGGGACAATAAGGACTGGATCCTGGTCGATGTCGGCCACGTCATTGTGCATCTGTTCCGGCCCGAAGTGCGGGCCTATTACGATCTCGAGAAACTATGGGAATCGGGTACCATCGAGCGCAGTGCGGACGAAGCGTCGTCGGTCTAGCGGCGTCGCGTTAGATGCGCATTCATATTGTGGCGGTCGGCCGTGCTCGCGCGGGCCCCGAGGCCGCCCTCTTCGATCATTATAAGGATCGCGTCACCCTGTGGCCGATCACCCTGGCCGAGCAGGATCTGCGCAAGCGCACCGCGCCGGACAAGCTTGCCGAGGCGGAGGGCGATCTCTTGCTGCACGCCCTTCCCGACGGCGCCTATGTGGTGGCGCTGGACGAGCGCGGAAAACAGCAATCCAGCCGAGACTTCGCCAAGTTGCTGAGCGACCTGCAAGATGACGGCCGCCGAGATGTGGCATTCCTCATCGGCGGCGCCGATGGTCTGACGCCGCCGGTGCGTGATCGCGCCGACAAAGTGTTATCCCTGGGGCAAGCGACTTGGCCCCATATGCTGGTGCGCGGTCTGTTGACCGAACAGATTTACCGCGCCCAACAAATTATCGCCGGCCACCCGTACCACCGCGACTAACACGCTAGTCGAAGTTGTTTTTCTTACCTTTCCGGACATAGGCAATGACATCGCTGATGTGACGCTCGCCATGGTGGCTGCTCTCGGCGGCGACTTGCGAGAACATTTGCATGGCCAACCCGGCGTCGAAGTCGGCAGTCATCCGCCGCTTCCAGGGACGCCGAATAACTTGAGTGGTCATGCGCCGGGTAGTGCGGGGCTGGGTCATAATCTGGTCGGCCAATTGGTAGGCCCGCTCCAGCATTTTTTCGCGCGGCACGACCTCGTTCACCATTCCCCATTCCAACGCCTGCTCCGCGTTGATCGCTTCACCGGTAAGTAACGCATAGGCCGCCCGCTTGGTGCCGAGCAGTTCTTGAAAGCAAACATTGATGCCGTCGCCGGGGACCGATCCGATGTCGTAGTGCAGATCGTAAATGACCGTATCTTCGCTGCAGATCGTCAGGTCGCACATCAGGCACAGCTCGGTGTGAAAGCCGGGGCCGTTGAGCACGCCGATGGTGGGAATTTCAAGGTCGTTCATCAGGGCGTACAAATTAACCCTGCCGTCTTTGAAGGCATATTCGTAGGCCCAATAATTGAGATCTTCGGCCTCGATTTTGAAACCCTCGGGATCGGGTTCCATCATGAAATCTTCCCCGGTTCCGGTGAAAATCATGACCTCGTTTTCCGGGTCGGCGCCGACGGTCTTGAAGACCTGGGCCACGGAACGATGATTTTCGACACTTAATTGGATCGGGCCGCCCGCCGTATGGGCCTGCACCAAAATGACGCCATCGTCGCGGCGCTCCAACTTGTAATTATCTTTGTAGATCTCTTTGTAATCGTCGAACTTTGGGTCTGGTATGAACTTGACTAACGACATGATACTTCTCCCTTAGAGATTGGTGACCGGCCCCCAAGTCGAGTCTGCCTTTCGGGTTGGTTACTGGCCGATCGATCGCTTCAATCTAGAGAGTATCGCTGGCCCCTTCGCCGAGCGCAAAAGCAATTCCTAAGCTCTTTTCGCGGTGGTTCCGGCGCGACAGAATCAAACTTCTGCGCTATATCGGCCCCAAATCGATCAATCTTTTGTGTGAGTAAGTGGAAATACAAGATGAACCATTTGATTCTTCTGCGTCACGGCCAAAGTCAATGGAACCTGGAAAACCGCTTCACCGGCTGGTTCGACGTGGATCTGACCGAACAAGGTGAGGCCGAAGCCAAGAAAGCAGGCCAATTGATCAAGGATATTCATCTCGATCGTGTGTACACCTCGACATTGACGCGGGCCCGGCGGACCGCACAATTGGCGCTCAGCGAAGCAGAATCCGCCGGCGCCGATGTGGGCGACATCAAAAGCGGTGATGGTTGGAAGCTGATCGAGCATGACGATTTGCGCGAGCGCGACTACGGAGACCTGGTGGGACTGAATAAGGCCGAAACCGCCGAGAAATATGGTGAGGAGCAAGTCCATCTGTGGCGCCGGGGCTTTGAGATCAAGCCACCGGGCGGCGAGAGCCTGGCCGATGTGGTGGAGCGCGTTCGTCCCTATTTCGAGAGCGAGATTTGGCCCCATGTGGCGGCCGGCGAAAATGTCCTGGTAGCCGCCCACGGCAACAGTTTGAGAGCGGTTTTGGTAATAATTGGTGAGTATGATGCCGAAGACATACCCAATATCGAGTTACCGACCGGAAAACCGCTGGTTTTCGACATTGAAGGCGGCGAAAAGCAGCGCCATTACTATCTAGAGGAATAAGCCATTAGCCCGCTCCGCCAATTAATCCGCCGTCTGGCGATTCCGGTGTTCGTCGCCGGCGCTATGCTGGCGAGCCCATTGGTTGGCAGCGCCTGGGCCGCCGATGATCCGGCGGCTACGCGTGGCAAATTGGACGATGTTCGCTCGGCTTTGGAGCGTGACCGGGCGAATAAGGCGGCTCTCGATAGTGCGGCGTCCCGGCAGGCCGCTGAATTAACGCGGATTCAAACTGAATTAAGCGCGGCCGCGGCCGCGGCGCAGGCGCAAGAGGCCGCAATGACGTCGCTGGAGGCTGAAGTGCAGTCCCTGGCTGTCAAAAAAGAATTGAGAATCAAAGATTTAGCCACCCGAAAGGGTCAGTTGGGCGACACGTTGGCAGCTCTACAGCGTATGGCGTTGCGCCCCACTGCGGCGCTAATCGTCAGCCCGGGTGACCCCAATGACGTGATTCGCAGCGGATTGTTGTTGCGCACCGCCGTTCCGCAAATCGAGGAGCAAACCAAGGCATTGCGCAGCGAAATCGCGGAAATCGCTGAAATTAGCCGGGAAATGGATGCAAAACGCGACAAATTGCAGCTCGCCAGCCTTGGATTGGAGCGCGAACAAGGAAAACTCGCCGATTTAGCCAAGGCGAAGAAAAAGGCGCTGACGCAGACCGAGGCCGAGCGAAAAACAGCGCAGAAACGCATTGCCAAACTGGCCGCCGAAGCGAAATCGTTGGAAGAGCTGCTGGAACGGCTGAACAGCAATGTGGCTGCGGTGCCGCGCGCAAAGCCGAAAATCGATCAACCCGAGCCACGTCCGGCCCCGAAACTAGCCGGCGCGCCCAAATTACCGCCGATTACGTCGGCTCGCGGCAAATTGACCGCGCCGGCGAGGGGTATTGTGGTTAAGAAATTCGGCGCCAAGACCGCCAGCGGCGGTAAAACCCGCGGTGTTACGTGGCAAACCCGCTCAGCCGCTGTTGTGGTGTCGCCGTGGGAGGGAAGGGTCGTATTTGCTGGCACTTTCCGCAATTTTGGCCGTATCCTGATCATTGATCACGGTGAAGGATTTCATTCGTTGATTGCGGGGCTTGAGCGCCTTGATGCACAATTGGACCAATGGGTATTGGCCGGCGAGCCTGTAGGAGTTGCCGGTGGTGAAACGACCGAAAATTCTCTAAAAAGAGAAGGTCGGGCCGGCAAGGGGCAAGGTGGCGGCGCGACGAAGAAAACTGGGGGAACAACTTTGTACGTCGAGCTTCGGCGCGACGGACAACCGATCAACCCGCTGCCGTGGATCGCGGCGAGCACTGACAGGAAAAGTGGATAATGCGTAATCTAATAAAAGTAATGTCTGTGTTGACGCTATTGGTTGCGTTCCCAGCGACTGCCCCGGCTGCCAGTAATGAGGAAACTTTCCGCCAGTTGGAGTTGTTCGGCGACATCTTCGAACGGGTGCGCTCGTTCTATGTCGATGAGACCGCGGACAAGGAACTCATCGAATCGGCGATTAACGGCATGCTGCAGTCGCTCGATCCCCATTCGAGCTATCTGAATGAAGAGAGCTTCCGCGACATGCAGGTCCAGACCCGCGGCGAATTCGGCGGGCTCGGCATCGAAGTGACCCTGGAACAGGGTTTCGTTCGGGTAGTCTCACCCATCGACGACACGCCGGCGGCGCGCGCTGGCCTCGAGACCGGCGACTTTATCACCCATTTGGATGGTGAATCCGTCCTAGGCCTGAATTTGGCCGATGCGGTCGAGAAAATGCGCGGACGGGTTGGTTCCGACATCAAGCTGACGATCCGCCGCGAAGGCCGTGAGGCCTTTGACGTCACTGTGACCCGCGACGTTATCCGCATTCAGTCGGTACGTTCCCGCGTCGAGGGCGACGTCGCCTATCTGCGTGTAACGGCCTTCAATGAACAAACCGATATTGGCGTCAAGCGCGAGATCGCCAAGATGCGCGATGAACTTGGCGACAGCATGTTGGGTCTGGTGCTCGATTTGCGGCGCAACCCGGGCGGTCTGCTCGATCAGGCGATCAAGGTCTCCGACGCATTTCTCGAGCGCGGCGAAATCGTCTCAACCCGCGGACGCGGCGACAACGATGCGCAGCGCTTCAACGCCAAACAGGGTGATCTGATCGACGGTCTGCCCATGGTCGTCTTGATCAATGGCGGATCGGCTTCGGCCTCTGAGATCGTCGCCGGTGCGCTGCAGGATCATCGCCGGGCGGTGATCATGGGCACCCAATCCTTCGGTAAGGGATCGGTCCAGACTATCATGCCCATCCCCGGACATGGCGCCATGCGGCTGACCACAGCGGCCTATTTCACGCCGAGCGGACGCTCGATCCAGAAAACCGGCGTGACCCCGGATATCGAAGTAGAGCAGGCAAGGGTCGAAACGACGACTGAGCCGTCTCGCGTACGCGAAGAGGATCTACGAAACGCCCGCGACGGCGACGCCAACACTGGCGAAGATGCCACCGAGCCCGATACATCGGTACCCGTTGCTTCGAATCAGGATTCCAATGATTATCAACTGGCTCGGGCGATCGACCTGTTGAAGGGCATCTCGCTCTACAACGTGCGCGTTACCAACTAGGGAACGCCCGACCGCCAGTGATGGAGGATAAGCCTTGAGCGATACCAGGCGTGAAGTTCGCTCGAGGTGGGGTGGCCCGGCTCGTCTGCCCCTTGCTCTGTCTGGGGTGCTGACCATATTCGCTGTCGCCCTGGCGGCGTTGGTCGTGATCGGCTCCGGTACCGACGATACGCAGATCGCCCAGACCGAACCGGATGCGCACGCTGCGGCACCCGAAACTGCTGCGGCACCCGAAACTGCAGGGGCGACACCAAACGAACCCTCACCTGCAGACCACGCGCCGGCCGAGGCGGCGCAGGACTCAGCGCCCGAACACGCAGCCGCCGAGCCGCCACCTCCGACGGCCGCAGAACCAACTCCGCTTGAGGCGCCAGCCACCGACCACGCGGCGACTGAGCCGGCAAATGAAGCGCCTGAACCCGCGCAGGCTGCCGAGCCGCCGAAATTGGAGTCCGTACAAGTCGCCAGCGCCGACAAGGATGATAACAACAATCCACCACAGGTCGCCGCCGTGCCACCGCCACCGTCCGTACCCGCAGGCAGTGGTGTCCTACCGCCGGCCCCTGACCCGGGGCTGATCGAGCAAACCTCCGTCGGGCCATTACCGCGGATCGGCGACGATGGCCGCCTGCCGTGGCAGGTCTATGCGCGCCCGTTCGACAACCGCGACACCAGGCCCCGCATTGCCCTGATCGTGAGCGGGTTGGGCCTGTCCGGCGCGGCGACCGAGGCCGCGATCCAGGGGCTGCCGGGCGGCGTTAGTCTGGCGTTTCAGCCCTTCGCCGACGATCTGCAACAATGGATCCGCTTGGCCCGGGCGGCCGGACATGAGGTTTATCTCAACCTGCCGATGGAACCGGTCGACTTCCCGGCCAGTGATCCTGGACCGCGGGCCCTCTTCGTGGCCTATGCGCCGGAAGAGAATATCGAGCGTCTGGAATGGGCGCTGTCGCGGGTCAGCGGTTATGTCGGATTGCTCAACCATATGGGTTCACGCTTCACCACGTCGCGCGAAGCCATGCTGCCGATCATGAATACCCTGGAACATCGCGGCCTGGCCTTCATCGACGCCCGCGTTTCCGCGCGCAGCGTGGCGACCACCCTGGCGACCGAAACGAATGTACCTCGGGCGATCAACGATCGTTTTCTCGATGCCCGTGAAGTCTCCCGCGGTACCGTCGATGCGCGGTTGGCCGAGTTGGAGAGCATCGCCAGCGAGGTCGGCGTCTCGGTGGGCATCGGCCAGGCCTTCCCGGTCACTATCGAGCGCATCCGCGAATGGGCGGCGACACTGAACGGCAAGGGCATTGTCCTCGCGCCGGTCTCTGCCGTTCTCGATCGTCAGGCGGATCGGTGACCCTGCGGCACGACCGGCCCGACAGCCTGCACTACCGATTATGCGCCGGCGCCATGCTGTTCAGCGACAGCGGGCAAGTTTGGGTTGGCCAACGTATCGATACGCCCGATGCCTGGCAGATGCCCCAGGGCGGCATCGATCCCGGTGAGGACCCCGCCGCGGCGGCCTTACGCGAACTGCAGGAAGAAACCGGCAGCGACAATGTGGCGCTGTTGGCCGAGGCTGAGGGCTGGTTTACCTACGATCTACCGCCTGCCTTGGCGGCGATGGCCTGGGGTGGAAAATATCGCGGGCAAATGCAGAAATGGTTCGCCTTCCGCTTTCTCGGCCACGATCAGGAAATTGATATTCATGGTGTCGAGAAACCGGAATTCGAGGCCTGGCAATGGGTCGATATCGCCGATGTGGCCGGTCTGATCGTCGATTTCAAACGGCCGGTCTATGAAGCTGTGGTGGCGGAGTT
>JABDJY010000367.1 GCA_013003285.1 Alphaproteobacteria bacterium
GCCAGTAGGGCAGGGCGGCGGTTAAAATCAGGAACGATGGCAGGAAGACCGCAAATAGCGCGATCAGTCCCACGACCCAGCCGCCGGGATTGGTAACGCCCGGCGCCGCCACGGCGCCGAGATAGCCAGCAAAGGCAAACATCGGGCCGGGTAGGGCCTGCGCCGCACCATACCCGGCCAGGAAGGTGTCGCCGTCGACCCAACCGGGCGGTACGACCTCGGCTTGCAGTAAGGGCAGAACCACATGGCCGCCGCCAAAGACCAGAGAGCCGACCCGGAAGAAACTGGAGAACACGTCCAGTTCGGCAAGATCGGCGACGGCGGCAATGATCGGCAAGGCGATCAAGGCGCCAACGAGTATGCCGGCCGAGATCAACCCGAATCTTCGCGAAAACGGCACACCGCCGACGGTTGATACTGTCGCGGTCTCCGGTTTGATCAGCAGCCGCCCGGCGATTGCCGCGGCGACGATGACGCCGATCTGTATCCACACCAGATTGGTGAACAGCATGATGGCGCAGGCCGCCACGGTCAGCGCCATCTTGGTCGCGCTGGTGCAGGCGGCGCGCCCCATTTGCCAGAGCGCCCAGGCAATGATGGAGACAGCCGCGAGCTTTAGTCCATGCACCAAGGACGCAGGCAGGCCGCTGTCGAACAGATTGGTGCCGACCCCAAGTCCAATCATCAAAATGGCTGACGGGGCGGTGAAGCCGAGCCAGGCGGCGAGGCCACCCGGTATCCGCCCACGCAACATTCCGATCGCGAAGCCGACCTGGCTCGACATGGGACCGGGCAGGAACTGACACAGGGCGATCAAATCCTGGAATTGGTCGCCGTCGATCCATTTGCGTCGCTCGACAAATTCGGTGCGAAAGTATCCAATATGGGCAACCGGCCCGCCGAATGCGGTCAAACCGAGGGCCAAAAAGGCGATAAAAATTCGCCAAGGCGAGGACGATTGAGTGGCTTCGGGAGTTGAAATGCTCATACGCGCAGAGGGACTACCAATGGAATTGACGGGGCGGACATAACCCATGCCACATTATTGCGATATCGCACCAGGCGACCCCTGGCACGGCCCCTATCATGATACCGATTACGGGTTTCCGGTGCGCGATGATTCGGTGCTGTTCGAGCGCTTAGTATTGGAAATCAACCAGGCAGGATTAAGCTGGTTGACCATTCTGAAGAAGCGCGAACAATTTTACACCGCCTACGACAAGTTCGATATCGACACGGTCGCCGCCTATGGAGCGCGCGATACCAAACGGTTGCTGTCGGACGCCGGCATTATCCGCAACCGGCTTAAAGTCACTGCGGCGATCCACAATGCGCAATGTTTGCAGGAAATCCGCGCAAGCCATGGCAGCATCGCCGATTGGCTCGATAGCCACCATCCCTTACCGAAGGACGAATGGGTCAAGCTATTCAAGAAGACCTTCCGCTTTACCGGCGGCGAAATCACCGGCGAGTTCCTCATGAGCACCGGCTATTTACCCGGCGCGCACCGGGAGGATTGTCCGGTTTTCAAGGAGATTTCCGCGCTAAAGCCGCCCTGGCAGCGCTAAACGAGGTGGTTGCGGCGAGTTACCAATTCTTTAACGGCTCGGGGTTCAATATTCAGCCATGCGAACCTTAGCGCTCAGTATGCTCTTTCTTTGGAGCGCCACGGCCGCCGCGACGGCTCAAACTGTTCAAATTAGCGAGCAGGACTGCAGTGATCTGGCGCGTCACGTTGCTTCCGCTGACGTCAATTACCAACCTGGGGTCGACGTTGACGGTAACGCGGTCGCGCCCGCCGACCTTGACGGTGCGGGGCAAATTCCGGCGCCCGATACCATCACTATCCCGTTGACCCTCGACCTGGCCAGCCGGTTAGGCATACCCGCGGAAGGTAACGCCGACTATCTGGCACGCCCGGTGATCGGCGATGTGGTCGTCACCAGCGATGGCCGGGTGACCTTCAATGGTATGCCCCTGACCAGCGATGCCCAGCACGAGCTGGCGCAAAAATGCCAGCGGATCGTTAGAACCCGCTAATTCTTCCAAGAATTTTTCATTGCCGGCAGGTTTTAGGTGGTCCCGCGCCAGCGGGAGCTTAGGTTATCCTACTTGCGCAATCCGAAATTTTGAGCGGTCCTCGGGGGTCCCATGAGCACAGTTGAAACAAATCTCGACGAAGATGAGGTCACTGCGCCGGGTATTCCGCGGCGCTTGGTGCAGGCCTTCCACAAGGCCGAGCTCGCCGGGCTGAAACACGCCGCCATCGCGCGGGCTATTGCGCTGACCATTATATTGGTGTGGCTGTTCTTCCTGAATGGCGCATCGGCCTGGTTCTATGTGCCGCATTTCATTATTTTCGCGGCCATTCCGGCGATCCACTACGCGCTTGCGCGTGGTGCCTACGCGCGGGCTTGGCATAGCTATCTGTTCTTTGCCCTCGATGCCGCCTTGCTGACCTTCACCCTGCTATTTCCCAATCCGCTATTCGAACTACAATGGCCTCTGGCGACATTTTTCCGCTTCGGCAATTTCGTGTATTTCTTCATCCTGTTGGCCTTGGTGTCGCTGACTTATTCGCCCCGGTTGATGATTTGGGCGGGGCTGATCAGCGTTTCCTGCTGGGCCGTCGGGGTGCGGTTTATCGCAGAGCTGCCGGAAACCATCACACAGATACCCTCGTTTTCCGAACCCGATGCGCGGCTCGAACGCTTCCTCGACCCGCAATATTTATCGCTCAATATACGCATGCAAGAAGCCGTCGTTTTGCTTCTGGTCACCGGTATTCTGGCTTTAAGTGTCTCGCGTTCACGCCAATTAGCGATCCGCGTTGTGGTCGCCGCGCGGGAGCGTACTAATCTGGCTCGATATTTTCCGCTCAATATCGTCGACCAATTGGCCGAAACCGACAATCCCTTCGGCGAAGTGCGCAGCCAATCCGTCGCTGTCCTTTTTGCCGATATCGTCGACTTCACCAAGATGGCTGAGCAGGTGAGCCCGCAGGAAATCGTTGAGATGCTACGCGCCTATCACAAGCGCACCGAGCGGATCGTTTTCGAGAATAACGGCACCCTCGACAAATATCTCGGCGATGGGGTCATGGCGACCTTTGGCACAACCGCGGAGAGTCCCAACGATGCGGGTAATGCCCTGGCCTGCGCACGCGAATTGATTGCCGAAATCGCGGAATGGAACCAACTGCGCAAAGCCTCTGGGTTTCCCACGGTTCGCCTGTCGATTGGCGTTCACTACGGGCCGGTGGTTCGCGGCGACATCGGCACCGAGCGGCGGCTCGAATATGCCGTGCTGGGCGACACGGTAAACGTTGCGTCGCGGCTGGAGGAGCTGACCCGAACGCTCGATTGTTCCATCGTTGCCAGTAACGCCCTAGTGTCGCAAATGCGCTCGTCCGACGATCCTCGCAATGACGCTCTGCTGGCCGATTTTACCAAGCGTGAACCCCAGCGTTTGCGGGGGCGGGAGGCCTTTACAGAGCTATGGTCCTACGGGGTGCCGTAGAAATGGACAGAAGCAAAGCCAACGCCTAGTCTCGCGACGATTCGGGCGGTTAGCGTACTGTCCGGCAGAATTTTACGTCATAGAGAGATAAAGATGCGGCGCAGTCAGTTGTTCCTGCCGACTTTGAAGGAAAACCCCGCCGAGGCGCAGATCGTCTCGCACCGGTTGATGCTGCGTGCCGGCATGGTGCGCCAGTCCGCCGCCGGTATTTATTCCTGGCTACCGGCCGGCTACCGGGTGTTGCAGAAAATCGCCCAAATCGTGCGCGAGGAGCAGGACGCCACCGGCGCCCAGGAAGTGCTGATGCCGACCATCCAATCGGCCGATATGTGGCGCAAGTCGGGTCGCTACGACGATTACGGCAAGGAGATGCTGCGCATCAACGACCGCCATGGCCGCGACATGCTGTTTGGCCCGACGGCGGAAGAGGTGATCACCGATATCGTCGCCAACGAAATCAACAGCTACCGCGACCTGCCAAAGAACCTCTACAACATCCAATGGAAGTTCCGCGACGAGGTGCGGCCGCGCTTCGGCGTCATGCGCGGGCGCGAATTTCTGATGAAGGATAATTACTCCTTCGATTTGGACTATGACAGCGCGCGCCATTCCTACAACAAGATGTTCATCGCCTATTTGCGCACCTATGCCCGCATGGGGCTCAAAGCCATACCCATGGCGGCCGACACCGGTCCCATCGGCGGCGACCTAAGCCATGAGTTCATCATCCTGGCCGAAACCGGCGAGAGCGAAGTGTACTGCGACAAGGCGATGCTCGACCTCGACGCGCCGGGCGAGGAGGTCGATTTCGATAGCGACCTGCAGCCCTTGGTCGACCGGTGGGCATCAATCTATGCCGCGACCGACGAAAAGCACGACGCGGTGAATTGCCCGGTCGCCGCCGACGATCTGGTGACCGCCCGCGGTATCGAAGTGGGCCATATCTTCTATTTCGGCACCAAATATTCCACCCCGCTCGGCGCGGTGGTGCAGGGGCCGGACGGCAACCAGATCACCCTGGAGATGGGCTCCTACGGCATCGGCGTGTCCCGCTTGGTCGGCGCTATCATCGAGGCGTCGCACGACGATGACGGCATCATTTGGCCGGAATCGGTCGCGCCGTGGACCATCGGCCTGATCAACCTGAAAGTCGGTGACGAGGAATGCGACGCGGTCTGCGAAGCGCTCTACGGCGAAGCGAAGCGGGCAGGGGTCGATATGCTCTACGACGACCGCGACGAGCGCGCTGGCGGTAAATTCGCCGATATGGATCTGATCGGCTTGCCCTGGCAGGTGGCGGTGGGGCCGCGCGGCTTGAAAGACGGCATGGTGGAATTGAAAAACCGCGCCGATGGCGAGCGTTCGACCCTATCTATCGACGACGCCAAGGCCTGGATCGCGGGGAAATCCGCCTAGTGTTCGCACCGATCGAATGGATGATCGCCGGACGATATGTCCGCGCCCGGCGCACTGAAGGTTTTATCTCGGTGATCGCCTTGATTTCATTCCTCGGCATCATGCTCGGCGTCGGCGCTCTTATCATCGTGCTGTCGGTGCAAAACGGTCTGCGCGCCGAGCTGGTCAAAAGCGTCCTCGGTTTTAAGGGCCATATCACCGTGGTCTCGGGAACCGGCGAGTTGCGCGATTACACCGCCATCTCCGAAAAAATTCGCCAGGGCGAGGGCATCGCGAGCGTGACCGCCATGGTCGAAGGTCAAATTCTAGCGGCCAAGGACGGCCGTTCGTCGGGCGCGTTGGTTCGCGGACTGAGCAAGGCTGATCTTAAACAGCGCCGGTTGGTCGCCGAGAATATCCGCCAGGGTAGCCTGGAAACGTTTAACGGCAATGACGCGGTCCTGATCGGGACCCGTCTGGCCCTGGCGCTGGGCGCCACGGTCGGTGACAAAATCACGCTGATATCGCCGAACGGGACGGTCACCGCATTCGGCGTCGTACCCCGCATGAAGGCCTACACCATCGTCGGCACGTTTGAAGTGGGCCACTTCCAATTCGACCGTAGCTTCATCTTCATGCCTTTGGAGGCCGCACAGAATTATTTCCGCCTCAAAGACAGCGTGTCGCTGCTGGAAGTCTTTGTGGACGATCCCGACGCGCTTGCGGCGCCCCGCGCGACGGTCGAGGCCGCGCTCAGCCCGACGGCGCGATATTTCGACTGGCAGCAGGAAAACCGCACGATTTTCAACGCGCTGCAGGTACAGAAGAACGTGATGTTCCTGATTGTCACCCTGATCGTCCTGGTGGCGTCGCTCAACATCGTCTCCAGCCTGATCATGCTGGTGAAGGATAAGGGATCGGCCATCGCCATCCTGCGTACGGTCGGCGCGTCGCGAGGCATGATCATGCGAATTTTCTTCATCGCCGGCACCAGTATCGGCCTTGCTGGGACTCTGGTTGGCACGGCGGGCGGTCTGCTCATCACCAACAATATCGCCAGCATTCAACGCGGCCTGGAGCGGCTAACTGGAGCGGAATTGTTATCCGCCGAAGTGTTTTTCTTCAGCCAGTTGCCGTCGGAGGTCGATCCCGGCGAGGTGGTCATGGTTGCCGGCATGGCGCTGGCTTTGTCGGTTCTCGCGACGCTGTACCCTAGCTGGCGGGCCGCCCGGCTCGATCCGGTTGAGGCGCTGCGCTATGAGTGAGCCGGCACTGGCGCTTAACCAGGTGGTCCGTACTTTCGACCAGGGTGATGATGGCCGCCTCGAAGTGTTGCGCGGCGCCTCGCTGGCGATCATGCCGGGTGAGATGGTGGCGCTGGTCGGGCCGTCGGGGGCGGGGAAATCGACCTTGTTGCACGCAGCCGGGTTATTGGAACCGCCGCAGTCGGGCGAAGTGCTCATTAACGGCGAATCCTGTGGCGGCCTCGACGATGCCCAGCGCACCCTCTTGCGCCGCAGCAAGCTGGGCTTTGTCTACCAGTCCCATCATTTGCTGCCGGAATTCTCGGCGCGGGAAAACGTCATTCTGCCGCAAATGATCGCTGGCGTGTCGCGGCACGACGCCGGGCTTCGCGCCGATGAATTACTCGCTTCGGTCGGTTTGAGTGCCCGCGCCAATCACCGGCCGGGTAAGATGAGCGGCGGCGAACAGCAGCGGGTCGCGATCGTGCGGGCATTGGCCAACAATCCGGCAATCCTGATCGCCGACGAACCGACGGGAAACCTCGACCCCGATACGGCCGACGGCGTATTCGAGCAATTACTGGCGCTGGTGCGCGACAAAAAGCTGGCCGCCCTGATGGCGACCCACAATATGGCGCTGGCGGCCCGCATGGATCGCACCCTGTCGCTGCAGAACGGCCAGATTTCCTCCACCGAAACCTAGGCTTTTCCACAATCTGCGGCGATGTCGAATCGTGCCCGGCGGCGCTAAGCTGGCGGTTGGAGGAAAGTTCCCATGCAAGCCGAGTTCGTTCATTTACGCGTCCATTCCGCCTATTCCCTGGCCGAGGGCGCGGTGCGGATTCCCGAACTGGTCGGCTTGTGCAAAAAGCATGAGATGCCTGCCGTCGCCGTCACCGACACGGCCAATTTGTTCGGCGCACTCGAATTCGCCCTGGCGGCGGCAAAAGACGGCGTTCAGCCCATTATCGGCTGTCAATTTGCGATCATGGCCGACGCGGACAAGGTCACCGAGGCTGTCTCGTCGTCCAGTATCCAGCAAGGCGCGTCGGTGGGTGAATTGGTGGTCCTTGTCCAATCGGAAGTGGGTTACCGCAATCTGTGCCATCTGGTCAGCCAATCCTACGCCACCGAAGACCCGTTACGCCGCGCGCAGCTCTCGCTCGGCGATATCACCGGCCATACCGACGGGCTAATTGCGCTGACCGGCGGCGTGAACGGCGAGGTGGGGCGGTTATTGGCCGATGGCCAGCGGGACGCTGCTGAACAGGCCCTGAGGGCGCTCGCCGAACTCTTTCCCGGCCGCCTCTATGTGGAAATCCAACGCCATGGCCTCGACAGCGAGGCCCGGATTGAGACCGCCTTGATCGACTTGGCCTATGCCAATGATCTGCCCCTGGTGGCGACCAACGAAGTGTTCTTCGCCGAGGCCGACATGTACGAGGCCCATGACGCACTTCTGTGCATTTCACAAAGCGCCTATGTCTCTCAGTCCGAACGCCGGCGGGTCACACCGGAGAATCGCTTCAAATCGGCCGCGGAGATGCGCGCGCTATTCGCCGACCTGCCCGAGGCCATCGACAATACTAGGGTCATCGCCCAGCGCTGCGCCTTCATGCCGACGGTCAGCCAGCCCAAGTTGCCGCCTTTTGCCACCGGCACGGATGTGGACGAGGCCACCGAGTTACGCAACCAGGCCCAGGCCGGTCTGGAGGATCGCCTTACGCACCATGTCTTTACCGAGCATATGGATGCAGCGGCACGCGAAGAGGCGGCCCAACCCTATAGAGATAGGCTTAAATTCGAGCTGCAAGTCATTGAAGATATGGGATTTCCGGGGTATTTCCTGATCGTCGCGGACTTTATCAAATGGTCCAAGGTCAACGACATTGCGGTTGGGCCGGGCCGCGGGTCCGGCGCCGGATCGGTGGTTGCCTGGGCGCTTACCATCACCGATTTGGACCCGCTACGCTGGGGCTTGTTCTTCGAACGCTTCCTCAATCCTGAACGCGTCTCGATGCCGGATTTCGATATCGATTTCTGCCAGGAGCGCCGCGACGAGGTGATCCATTATGTGCAGGAACGCTACGGTTATGACCGGGTGGCGCAGATCATCACCTTCGGAAAGCTGCAGGCCCGCGCCGTGGTGCGCGATGTCGGCCGGGTTCTGGAAATGCCTTACGGCCAAGTCGACCGCATCGCCAAGCTGGTGCCGGCCAATCCGGCCAACCCGGTGTCGCTACAACAGGCGCTCGACACCGAACCACAACTGAAGGAACTGCGCAAAAGCGACGAGAATGTCGCCCATTTGCTCGATCTGGCCCTCAAGCTGGAAGGGCTCTACCGCAATTCGTCGACCCATGCCGCTGGTATTGTGATCGGCGACCGGGCGCTGGAAGAGACCATTCCGCTCTATCGCGATCCCCGCTCGGAGACATTGGCGACCCAGTTCTCGATGAAATATGTCGAGCTCGCCGGTCTTGTGAAGTTCGATTTTCTCGGTCTGAAGACCCTCGATGTCTTGCAGAAATCAGTCTCGCTGCTGGCCGATCGGGACATCGCCATCGATCTGGAAAGCCTGCCACTGGACGATGCCAAAACCTTCGAGATGCTCACACGCGGCGACACTACCGGGGTGTTCCAGTGTGAATCGTCGGGCGTGCGCGACGTGCTGCGCAAGCTCAAGCCCGACCGCTTCGAAGACATTATCGCTGTTGTGGCGCTCTATCGGCCCGGCCCGATGGACAATATCCCCAGCTACATCAACCGTAAGCACGGGTTGGAGACAGTCGACTATCTGCACGACGATCTCGAGGCCTGCCTCGCCGAGACCTACGGTATTCCCATCTACCAGGAACAGGTCATGCAAATGGCCCAGGCGCTCGCCGGGTTCACCCTTGGCGGGGCCGATCTGCTGCGCCGGGCCATGGGTAAGAAGATCAAGGCCGAGATGGACGCCCAGCGCGATGTCTTCGTGTCCGGCGCCAAGGAGCGCAATGTCGATGAAGGCACCGCAATCCGTATTTTCGAGACGATCGAGAAATTCGCCGGCTACGGCTTCAACAAGGCGCACGCCGCCGCCTATGCGCTGATCGCCTACCAAACGGCCTATCTGAAGGCCAACTACCCGGTGGAATTCTTCGCCGCCTCGATGACCTTGGATATGGGCAATACCGACAAGCTGGCGCTCTACCAGCAGGAACTTGACCGCCAGAAAATCACGCTGCTGCCGCCGGACGTCAACTACTCCGAAACCGAGTTCTCGGTCGAGAATATCGACAATCCCGATCCGGAGGGCGAGGGGCAGGTTGGTGCCATTCGCTACGCGCTCGCCGCGATCAAGGGTGTTGGCCCGGCGGCGATGGATCTTTTAGTGCACGAGCGACAAGAAAATGGCCGGTTCCAGGGTGTTTTCGACGTGGCCGGTCGGGTCGATCCGCAGGCGCTCAACAAACGTCTGTTGGAACATTTGGTTGCGGCTGGCGCCTTCGACTCCCTCGACGGCAACCGGGCCCAGGTGTTTCTCGGTATCGACCGAATTCTGGGCCACGCCCACGCCCAGAACGCCGACCGCCAGAGCGGCCAGTTCAATCTGCTCGGCGATAGTGCGGCGGGAGGAGTCGCTGACGCGCCTTGTCTGCAACCGGTCGACGATTGGCCGCAGGTCGAGCGTCTCGAACGCGAACTGGACGCGGTCGGCTTTTATCTATCGGCGCACCCACTTGATGAATATGCCAACGCCCTAGAGCGCCTCGGCGTGCCGCGCTACGACAATCTGCACGATACGGTGGCGGCCAATGGCGGCACCATGATCGTCATGCTCGCGGGCACCGTTCTCAACATTCAGCACCGCACGTCGCAACGTGGCAACCGCTATGCGTTCATCCAGCTCTCCGACGCCTCGGGCGCCTACGAGGTCACTGCTTTCTCCGAGGCGCTGGCGGCCAATCGTGACATGCTGGAGGCCGGCAAGCCGATCCTGTTGCAGGTGGCCGCCCGGCTCGAAGAGGGCCAGCTGCGCCTCACGGTCCAGTCGGTCCGTGATATCGATGCGGCGGCGGCCTCGGCGCCCATGGTGATCAAGATCTGGGTCGACGACCCAGAGCCGCTGCCGACGCTCAAATCCATTATCGACCGCGAAGCCGGCGGCGAAAACGGCAATAAGGGCAGGGGGCGGATCAGCCTGATGATCCCCTCGGCCGACCGCGAGGTCGAGGTTCGCCTCGACGGCGCCTATATGTGTACCCCCCAGGTGCGCGCCGCCATCCGCGCCATTCCCGGCGTGATCGAAGTGCAAGAGGCTTGACGCGGCCGGCCGGATGGCTGCCCAATACGCATACTGTATGATCGAGTATCGTGTTTAGGGGAGACGCCAATGTCGACGAAGCTAAACGAGAAAACCGCCGCTGAAGCGGCTGACCGTCCGATCGCGGCGAACAAGTTGCTGCACGAGGACGATAAAACCCGGATCACCCATTGGACCATGAGGCCCGGCGAGCAGACCGGCTGGCACAGCCATGATTTCGATTACGTCGTGGTGCAGCTTTCCGGCGGGCGGCTGCACCTGGATTATGCCGATGGCTCGGAGCACGAGGTCGATTACGCGCCGGGCAATACGCTGAGCGGATCGGCGCCGATCGAACATAACGCGATCAGCGTCGGCGACGAGGCCATCGTCTCCATAGAGATCGAAATCAAAAAATAAACCCCGCATAAGAGGGAAACACCACCATGTCGGTGAAACTCGAAGACAGAACCGCGGCAGAAGCCGCCGACCGTCCGATCGCCTCCTACGAAACGCTGATCGACGATGAGCGCACCTGCATCACCCTCTTTACCCTCAAACCCGGCGAACAGACCGGCTGGCATCGCCACGAATATGACTATGTGGCGGTGCAGCAATCGGAAGGCCGGCTTCATCTGGATTACGCCAACGGATCGGTACTTGAGATCGACTACAAGCCGGGCGTCGCTATGCCGGTCTCAGCGCCGGTCGAACATAACGCCATCAATGTCGGCGATGTCGATATCATCGCGTTGGAAATCGAGTACAAAATCTGACTTCAAAAAAACGGGAGAAATAATCATGTCCCAGCATCTTACCGAGAAGACCGTCGCGGAAATTCCCGACGAGCAGCAAGGCCATTACGAGATCCTGCTCGACAACGACACGACGCGCATCACCTTCCACCGTATCCGTCCCGGCGAGCAGTCGGGCTGGCATATCCACGATACCAACTATGTGGGCTACCACATCGAGGCGGCGAAGCTGCAATATGAGCGCGCCGACGGGTCGGTCGGTGAAATCCAGTCGGAGCCCGGCAAATCCTTCTTCTACGATGTCGGCGAAGGCTTTGAGCACAATGTCACCAATATCGGCGATACCGACATGGTGGCCCTGGAGATCGAGTACAAAAAGGGCTAGTCGCGACGGTCTCACCGCAGCGCTTGCATTTCGGGTCTGAGACCGCTATCACCCTCCACGCGCAGGGTTATTTGGCCCTGGACGCAAATTCACATGCAGGATTTGCGGCAGTATGGGGAGACATCCCATGACTGTCGCTCCGGTGCCCGTCAACGGGCGACGTCCTGCAGAGGCTTAACCGGAGAAGGAGAGACCGAATGGCGGTCCCGACGTTTACTATGCGTCAGCTATTGGAAGCTGGTGTTCATTTCGGCCATCACACGCGCCGCTGGAACCCGAAGATGGAGCAATACATCTTCGGCACCCGCAATAAAGTTCACATTATCGATCTGCAGCAGACCGTGCCTATGCTCTATGCGGCGCTCAACACCACCCGTGACATCGCCGCTGGCGGCGGCCGGGTGCTGTTTGTCGGCACCAAGCGGGCGGCCAGCGATATCGTCGCGGACTCGGCCCGCAAATGCGGTCAGTACTACGTCAATCACCGCTGGTTGGGCGGCATGTTGACCAATTGGAAGACCATTTCCTATTCGATCAAGAAGTTGCGCGATCTGGAAACCCATCTCGGCTCCGAGGAAATGGGCGGGTTGACCAAGAAAGAGCTGCTCAATCTCACCCGTCAGCGCGACAAGCTTGAACTCGCCTTGGGCGGCATCAAAGAGATGGGCGGAAAACCTGACATGTTGGTGGTTATCGATACCAACAAAGAGGAAATCGCCATCAACGAAGCCCGCAAGCTGGGTATTCCCATTGCGGCCGTGGTCGATTCCAATTCGAACCCCAATAACATCGATTTCCCCATTCCCGGTAATGACGACGCCATGCGGGCAATCCAACTGTATTGCGACCTGTTCGCCGGTGCTGTCCTGGACGGCCTGCAGCAGGAAATGACAACCAGCGGCATCGACGTCGGCGAGGCCGAAGCCCCGCCGCAGGAAGTTATTGCTGTGGAGACACCTGCAGCGCCGGAAGCGCCGGCGGAGGCCGCCGCCGCGGCTGAGCCGGCAGCTGAAGTTGTCGCCGAAGCGGCAGCGCCGGAAGCGCCCGCAGAGGCGCCCAAGGCCACTTAAGTTTGGGCGTTATTTCAACTCGTTAAGACTAGTACTTCAGATGGAGAACGAATATGGCTGATATTACAGCCGCGGCCGTCAAGGCGCTGCGCGAGCAATCGGGCGCCGGCATGATGGACTGCAAATCGGCATTGGTGGAGACCGATGGCGACATGGACGCCGCAATGGATTTGTTGCGCACCAAGGGGCTCTCAGCCGCCGCAAAAAAGGCCGGCCGTGCCGCATCTGAGGGCTTGATCGGCCTGAAAACCGAGGGCACGGCGGGCACGCTGGTCGAGGTTAATTCCGAGACCGACTTCGTGGCGCGAAACGAAACCTTTCAGGCGTTTGTATCGACCGTTACCGGAATTGCTCTGGACCTCGGCGGCGATTTTGAAGCCCTCAAGGCGGCGCCCTATCCGGGCAGCGACCGCACGGTCGACGAAGAAGCGATACAGATGGTCGCCACCATCGGCGAAAATATCAGCCTGCGCCGTTCGACCGGCTTAAAGGTCAACAATGGCCTGGTCGCCCAATATGTGCATAACCGGGTCGCTGACAGCCTGGGTAAGATCGGCGTCATCGTCGCGCTGGAATCCGCGGCGCCGGCCGACAAGCTGGCTGAAATCGGCAAGAATCTGGCCATGCATATCTGCTCGGCCGACCCGCAATCGCTCGATATCGCATCGCTCGACCCGGCGGTTTTGGAGCGGGAACGCAAGATTCTCGCCGACCAGGCGCGCGATTCCGGTAAGCCGGACGACATCGTCGAGAAGATGGTCGAAGGCCGCTTGCGTAAATATTACGAGGAAAGCGTCCTGCTCGAGCAGGTCTATGTGCTCGATACGGATATGAAGGTCAGCAAGGCAATTGAAGCGGCAGCCAAGGATGCCGGCGCTGAAATTACCGTGGCAGGATATGTTCGCTACAATCTGGGCGAGGGGCTGGAGCAGAAGGAAGACGATTTCGCCGAGGAAGTCGCCCGCCTGAGCAACTAACCGAGCGGGATTATCCACCGCGCCGGAGCCACTCAACAGGATCGTGGCTTGATCCTGCGCGGGTATGCGGCTAACAAGGGTTGCGGCGGCGTAATTGCCGCCGAGTCCCATTATTGGCTCTAAAGATCGCTTCCTATGACAACGCCTCCAAACTATCGCCGGGTCCTGCTGAAGATTTCCGGCGAGGTATTGATGGGCGACCAGGAATTTGGCCTCGATCCGAATACCGTGAAGCGCATCGCCGAGGACGTGCACGAAGTCTGCACGACCGGCGTCGAGCTTTGCCTGGTGGTCGGCGGCGGCAATATCTTTCGCGGCATATCCGGTGCGGCGGCCGGCATGGACCGCGCCAATGCCGATTTCATGGGCATGCTGGCGACGGTGATCAACGCGCTGGCGCTCCAAAACGCCCTGGAAAATCTCGGTGTCGATACCCGCGTCCAATCGGCCATACCCATGTCCACAGTGTGCGAACCCTATATTCGCCGGCGCGCCGTACGGCATATGGAACGCAACCGTGTGGTGATCTTCGCCGCCGGCACGGGCAATCCCTATTTCACGACGGACACCGCCGCAGCCCTGCGGGCATCAGAGATGTCGTGCGATTGTTTGCTGAAGGGCACCAAAGTCGATGGGGTCTATTCTGCCGATCCGGAGACCAATCCGGACGCCGAACGCTACGACAAGCTGAGCCATTTCGACGTATTGCGCCAGGATCTGCACGTTATGGATGCCGCGGCGATTACACTTTGCCGTGAAAACAACATTCCGATTCTGATCTTTTCGATACAGAATAAGGGTGAGGTAAATCGGGTGATTACAGGTGATGGCCGATTTACGCTAGTTGAGGGAGGATAGTCAGGTGTCAGCAGACCTAGATGACCTAACGCGCCGCATGGATGGGGCGCTCGAAGCCTTGCGGAAGGAGTTTTCCGGCCTACGGACCGGCCGCGCCTCCACCGCTTTGCTGGATAACGTCAATGTCGATGCTTACGGCTCAAAAATGCCCATGAACCAGGTGGGCTCGATCAGTGTACCCGAACCCCGCCTGCTCACGGTGCAAGTGTGGGACAATTCCTTGATAAAGGAAGCGGAGAAGGCGATCCGCGATGCCGATCTCGGCCTTAATCCGCAAACCGAGGGCAACCTCATCCGGGTACCGTTGCCCGATTTGAGCGAGGAACGCCGGGTTGAGTTGACCAAGGTTGCCGCCAAATATGGTGAGCAGGCCCGTGTCGCGGTGCGTAATGTGCGACGCGACGGCATGGAAACGCTGAAGAAAAACGAGAAAAACGGCGAAATTTCAAAAGACGAACAGCATGATCGTAGCGAAGATATTCAAAAGCTAACCGATCAGCACATCGCCGAAATCGACAAATTGCTCGCTGAGAAAGAGCAGGAGATCCTGCAGGTCTAACCCTATGACCGTGACCGAGTTGTCGCAACAGCGCATCCCCCGGCACATTGCCGTGATCATGGACGGCAACGGCCGCTGGGCGAAGTCGCGGGGCATGCCGCGCACGGACGGTCACCGTCGCGGTATCGATGCGCTGAAGCGGACTGTCGAAGCCGCCGGCGATCTCGGCGTTGAATATCTCACCCTGTTCGGGTTTAGCTCGGAAAATTGGAAACGGCCGAGCGGCGAAGTGGACGATCTGATGTGGCTGTTGCGGCGCTTTCTACAAAGCGAGACCGCGCGCATGCACGAAAACAATGTGCGCATCCGTGTCATCGGCGACCGGTCGTCATTCTCGAAAGACATTGTCGCGCTGATCGAGAACTCAGAGCAAATGACTGCGGGCAATGACAGGCTACATTTAACCGCGGCGCTTAGTTATGGCGGACGCCAAGAGATCGTTACCGCGGTGCGCGCTTTGGCCGAAGACGTCGCCGCAAGCAAATTGACGCCCAAAGCGATCGATGAAGCGGCGTTCGAGGGTTACTTGGCGACCGCCGATATACCCGACCCCGACCTGCTGATCCGCACCAGCGGCGAGCAACGCATCAGTAATTTTTTGCTGTGGCAGATCGCCTATACCGAATTGGTTTTCAGCGACGTCTTGTGGCCCGATTTCGACCGTGGCCATCTGGAATCGGCGATCCAAGAATATAACGGACGCGAACGCCGCTTCGGCGCGGTTGCCGGGTAGCCCACGACAGCTATGTCGGGGGACGATAACCCACCCGCGGGTCAGGTGAAATCAACGCCTGAACTCACCCTGCGCCTCCTTGCCGCGGCAATCTTGATACCGGTCGTGATCTTGGGCGCTTGGGCCGGCGGCATTTGGTTTACCCTCCTGATCGCCCTTGTCATCGGATTGGCGGGCCATGAATGGGCACGCCTGTGCGGTGTCGAGAAGCCAATGATGGTTCTGCTGCTCTCCGCTCTGGGGCCGATTGTGGCAATTGCGCTGGTGTTCGTTGGCGCGGCAGCCGGGATCATTGTGATCGTGGCCGGGCTTTTGATTGCCGGTGTCGCCGGAGCCGGAAATCGCATCTGGCTGATGGGCGGTATCGTCTATTTGGGCCTGCCCACGCTGGCAATCCTCATACTGCGCGCCGACCCGGTATTTGGTCTTGCGGCGGTAGCCACCTTGTTCGGTATTGTGTGGTTGACCGATACCGGCGCCTACGCCTTTGGCCGCCTCATCGGCGGGCCACGTTTGGCGCCGACCATCAGCCCCAGCAAAACCTGGGCCGGGGCATTTGGCGGGCTTTTCCTGGCGATGGCGGGAATATTCGTCATGACCCTTTTTCTCGACGTCCAAGTCCCGATTAGCGCGATCGCGTTGGCGGCTCTTCTGTCGACAACAACACAATGTGGTGATCTGTTTGAATCATGGGTTAAACGTCGTTTCGATAAGAAGGACTCAGGCGCAATCATTCCCGGCCATGGTGGTATACTCGACCGAATCGATGGTCTTATATTCGCTGCCCCGGTAATGGCTGCGATTCTAATCGGCAGGGGAGGAACGGTGCCTTTATGGCCCTAACCGACACCGAAGAATTGACCCAACCGACCGTAGCACCGCGCTCGGTGACCGTGCTTGGCGCCACCGGCTCGGTCGGCTGCAATACTGTCGATTTGCTAAACCGCAACCGCGATCGCTTTCGCGTCACCGCGCTGACCGCAAATACCAATGTCACCTTGCTGGCCGAGCAAGCCCGCTTGCTCGAGCCCGACGCGGCAATCATCGGCGACCCCACCAAGCTCGACGATTTACGCGACGCCTTGCAGGGTTCGGCTGTCGAGGCGATGGCGGGGGAGGCGGCGATCATCGAGGCGGCGAGCCGGCCGGCCGATATCGTCGTCGCCGCCATCGTCGGCGCCGCGGGATTGCGGCCTACCTTGGCGGCAAGCCGGCAAGGTTCGATCGTCGCCATCGCCAACAAGGAGTGCCTGGTCTGCGCCGGCGACTTGGTGACGGCCGAGGTCGAACGGTCGGGCACGACGCTGTTACCGGTCGATTCCGAGCATAACGCGATATTTCAGGTCTTTGAGACCGGCAATGCGAGCGAGGTCGATCGCCTGATTTTGACGGCCTCCGGTGGGCCTTTCCGCAGCTGGTCCCGCGAGGAGATGGCGGTCGCGACACCAGCACAGGCTGTGGCCCACCCCAACTGGGACATGGGCCGCAAAATCTCTGTCGATTCCGCCACGTTGATGAACAAGGGGCTGGAGCTCATCGAGGCGGCTTATTTGTTTCCGGTTCCCGCCGAAAAGATCGAGGTGCTGGTCCACCCGCAATCGGTGATCCATTCCATGGTCGCCTATGTGGATGGCTCAGTATTGGCCCAGCTCGGCACCCCCGATATGCGCACCCCGATCGCCTACACACTATCCTGGCCGGAACGTATGGCGGCGCCCGCCAAGCGCCTGGATCTGGCAGAAATCGGTCAACTTTCCTTCGAAAAGCCCGATCTGGAACGGTTTCCGGCGTTGGGCCTGGCCCGGGCGGCATTAAACCGGGGCAATGGCAGCCCCGCCGTACTGAATGCCGCCAACGAGGTCGCAGTCGCGAGCTTTCTCGCGGACCAGCTTGGTTTTCTCGATATCGCCGCTGTCGTCGAAGAGACATTGGGTCGCGTCACAACCCAATCCATCACCTCCTTCGAGGCCTTTGAGCAGCTTGACGCAGAAGCACGTCGGATCGCGCAAACCCTTGTAAAATCAAGATTCTAACTCTATCTGCAATGCCAGGCAGCAAATTCAGCAAGTTTACAAATCGTAAAGACTTAATCTGCTAGTGGAGTAGTCATGGGCGGCATCTTAGTTACTATTTTTTGGTTTTTGATCGTTCTGACACCACTCGTGTTCGTGCATGAATTTGGTCATTATTGGGTTGCACGGCGCAACGGCGTACGCGTCGAGACCTTCTCGGTAGGATTTGGCAGAGAGATTTTCGGCTGGACCGATAGCCATGGAACACGCTGGAAGTTCAGCCTTATTCCGTTCGGCGGTTATGTCAAAATGTTTGGGCAAAGCGATATCGGCCCAGACCTGGACGACAACCCTCTAACCCCGGAAGAGAAGGCGGTTTCCTTCTCCCATAAGCGACTCGGCCAGAAAGCGGCCATCGTCGCGGCCGGCCCGATCGCCAATATTATCTTCGCTATTTTGATTTTTATCATCACCTTTGCCACGGTCGGCCAGGGCTTTACGCCGGCGCGGATAACCGAAGTGCTGCCCGACACCCCCGCGGAAGCGGCTGGATTCCAGGAGGGCGATCTATTCGTCGAAGTCGCCGGCCGCAAAGTGGAGCGCTTTGAGGAAGTGCAACTCATCATCAGTTTGCACCCCGGTCTGACCATAACCGTTATTGTTGAGCGTGACGGTGCAGAAATCCCGATCGAGGTAACCCCGCGGGTCGAGGTCGAGGACGACCCTCTCGGTGGTGAGCAACGCCGCGGTTTGATTGGGGTTCGCGGTACTGAACGCGAGTTTCAGCGCCATAATCCGATCCAGGCCGTGTGGCAGTCGTTACGCGAAACCGGCCGGATGATTTCGCTGACGGCGACATCCATTAACCAAATGTTCGCCGGCGATCGCAGCGCCAAAGAGCTCGGCGGGCCGATTCGAATCGCACAAATGTCGGGCAGTGCAGCAGCAAGCCCGACGTCATTGATCTTCTTCGCGGCCTTTTTATCGATCAATTTGGGCCTGATAAATTTACTTCCCATACCTTTGTTAGACGGCGGACATCTACTATTCTATGCCTACGAAGTAGTGTTCCGTCGGCCTCCCCACCCGTGGGTCGTGGACTTCGGACTAAAAATCGGGCTGGTCCTGGTGCTTAGCCTCATGCTATTCGCCACATACAATGATTTGGCCCGACTGCCGGTTGTGCAGAGATTGGTTGCGCTTATAACGTAACCATCGGGGATCTAGGGAAGGCGTCAAATATGCGGCGAGGGTTATTAGCGCGTGCCGCCGTGGCAATTACGATTGTATTTGGCGTTTGGGCAGCGAGCGCTGGGTTTATTGTGCCCAATGCCGCAGCGCAACAGGGTGGTCCGACGATTACCGAAATACGCGTGGTCGGCACCAAGCGGATCGACCCCTCGACGGTTAATTCCTACGTCCAGGTCCAGCCGGGCGATAGTTACGATTCCGCGCGTATCGATGCCTCGCTGAAGAGCCTGTTCAATACCGGCCTATTTGCCGACGTGACGCTGCGCCGCGAGGGCGACGCGCTAATCATTCAGGTGGTCGAAAACCCCATCATCAATCGTATCGCGTTTGAGGGTAATAAACGGCTCGACGATGAAGTGCTCGACGCGGAAGTGACGCTGCGCCCGCGGGTCGTCTTTACGCGGACTAAAGTTCAAAACGATGTGAAACGGCTGCTCGACATTTACCGGCGTTCCGGCCGGTTCGGCGCCACCGTCGAACCGAAGGTCATCCAGCTGCCGGAAAATCGCGTGGACCTGGTGTTCGAGATTGACGAAGGGCCATCGACGGGCATCCGCGCCATCAATTTCATCGGCAACCAACAATTCTCCGATGGTACCTTGCGCGATACCATCCAGACCGACGAATCCGCTTTTTACCGGTTTCTTACGTCCAACGACACCTACGATCCCGATCGCTTGTCTTTCGATCGCGAATTACTGCGGCGCTTTTACCTGTCGGAAGGTTACGCTGACTTCCGTGTCGTATCGGCAATTGCCGAGCTGACCGAAGACCGCGAAGACTTCGTCATCACCTTCACAGTCGAGGAGGGACCGGAATATTCCTTCGGCAAGGTCGCTGTGACCAGCAAGCTGCGCAATATCGAGCCCGCCGAATTGGAATCCCTGATCGTCGGGGAAGAGGGCGATCAATATAATGCCGACGAGGTCGAGGAAACGGTACAGGCCCTCACTTCCAGTCTGGGCGCGCGCGGTTTTGCCTTCGTCGATGTCCGTCCGCGGGTCAATCGAGACCGCGAAGCACGGCTGTTGGATGTGACCTACGAAATTAGTGAGGGACCGCGCGTATTCGTTGAGCGTATCAATATTAGCGGCAACGTCCGTACGTTGGATGAAGTCATTCGCCGCGAATTCACCATCGCTGAGGGTGATGCCTTCAACACCGCAAAGCTACGGGCAACCCGCCAGCGGCTCAATAATCTCGGATTTTTCTCGCGTGTCGATATCACCAACGATCCTGGTGAAGCCGCCGACCGTACCGTGATCAATGTCGCGGTCGAGGAACAATCGACCGGCGAACTATCAATCGGCGCTGGCTTCTCATCGACTTCCGGCCCCCTCGGCGATGTCTCCATTCGTGAACGTAATCTGCTCGGCCGCGGCCAGGACCTGAGATTAGGTCTGTCGTTGGGTACCGAACAACAGCGCATCGATTTGAGTTTTACCGAACCTTATTTTCTCGACCGCAATTTGGCCGTCGGCTTCGATGCCTTCATCCGTACAACCGATTTATCCGATGAGAGTTCTTTCGAGGAAGACCAACAGGGTTTCGCCCTTCGCGCAGGCTATCAGCTTGAACAAGATTTACGACACACTGTGCGCTACCGCCTAGCACGTCAGAGCGTGGATGATGTCGAGGTGACGGCGTCCGAGGTTGTGAAGGCGCAAGCCGGTAGTCATGTGGCATCGAGTGTCAGCAATGAGTTCTTCCTAGATCGGTTGAATCGGCGGTTTAATCCGACCGATGGATACTTTGGTTCTTACACCGTCGAAGTGGCTGGATTGGGCGGTTCGGAACAGTTTTTGCGCAACGAGATCAGCTCCGGCATATATTCGCCGTTGTTTGGCACCTCCGTTATCGCGAGCCTCACCGGTGAGGCCGGCCATGTCTTCACTTTCGACGATGACAGCGTACGCCTGACGAACCGCTTCTATCTCGGTGGCGCGTCCTTACGCGGCTTTGAGAGCGCCGGCATTGGGCCGCGCGACCTATCGACTGACGATGCTATCGGCGGTCATCAATTCTATGCCGGCACTGCCGAAGTGACATTCCCGCTGGGCTTGCCGGAAGAGTTTGATATTAAGGGTAGCGTATTCAGCGATTTTGGCGCCACATGGGGCATCGACGATCCGTTCCCCAACTTGGTCGACGATGCGACGCCACGGGCGTCTTTGGGGGTTGGCCTCGGCTGGGTATCGCCGTTTGGCCCGCTTCGGGTCGATTTTGCCAGTGCTATACTCAAAGAAGATTACGATAAGACACAGACCTTCAGCTTTAATTTTGGCACCCGATTCTAACCGCAACGGCTATACCGATATGATGCGAATTAGAAACCTCACCGGCGGCTTGCTCGCTGCGCTTATGATTTTTGCCACGTCGCAGGCGAGCGCGCAGGTCAAATTTTCCGGGCCGGCACCGAAGATGGCCATCGTCGATGTCCAAGCCATCATGCGTGAATCGGTCGCGGCAAAATCAGCCCGTGAACAGATGGATGCTATCGCCCGCAAGGAACAGGCGACCCTCGCGGAGGAAGAGAAAAAATTGCGCGCTGAGGACCAGGCCCTGCAACAGCAGCGTGCCATCCTGACCCCTGAAGTCTTCGCGCAACGCCAGCAAAAACTTCAGACCGATGTGAGGAACTTGCAGAGTAAATCCCGTGCGCTTCGCCAAACGCTCGATCAGGGATTCCGGCGCACCATGGATCAAATCCAATTGGTGCTGTTTGACGAACTGCGCAAGCTGTCGGGTGAGCTCGACCTCAATGTCATTTTACCGCGGTCGCAAATTGTCATTGCAACCGACGATTTTGATATAACCAAGCCCGCTCTTGAACGCCTCAATAAACGCTTGCCGTCGATTGAACTAAACCTCAAAAAGGGCGCAGACGCCGGCAAAGCCAAGTGAGGAATAAGCCGATCCATGGCTGATCCTCGATTTTTTAACAGACAAGGCCCCATCACACTGGGGGAGTTGGCGCGGATTTCCAGCGCCGAACTCGCGCCGGGCTGCGATGCGGAACAACTCGTCCACGATGTGGCGCCGCTGGATACAGCTGGCGCCGACGAATTGAGTTTTCTCGATAACCCCAAATACGCCGATGCCTTTCGCAGCAGCAACGCGGGCGCATGTGTGGTCGCCGCGAAATTAGCTGGTGATGCCCCCGCTGGCATGGCCGTATTGTTGAGCGACCGACCCTACCGGGCCTATGCCCTCATCGCGAGGGCGTTCTATCCGGGCGCCAGCGCGGATACGGCAAGCCGGCATCCCAGTGCAATTATCGATACGACCGCTAGCATCGGCGAGGGTTGTGCGATTGGTGCCGGCGCGATCATCGCGGCAGGCGTCGTGTTGGGCGACAGGGTTCGGGTTGGCGCCGGGGCCGTCATCGAGACCGCCGTCACAGTTGGCGTAGAGAGCGAGATTGGCGCGGCCACGACCCTAAGTCATTGCGATATTGGCGCGCGTTGTATGCTCCACCCCGGGGTCCGGATCGGCCAACGAGGGTTCGGCTTCGACATGTCACCGGAAGGCCATCTCGATGTTCCCCAATTAGGCCGCGTTATCATCGGCGACGATGTCGAAATCGGCGCCAATTCTTGTATCGACCGAGGGGCAGGGCCGGACACCATCATTGGCGAGGGCTGCAAGATTGATAATTTAGTGCAGATCGGGCACAACGTTCAGATGGGGAAGGGGTGTGTGGTCGTCGCTCAGGCAGGTATCGCCGGCAGCGCACAGCTTGGGGATTTTGTCGTTTTGGCGGGACAGGCGGGCATCGCCGGTCATGTCAGAGTTGCTGCTGGAACACAAATTGCCGCCCGCAGCGGCGCCATGCGCGACACCGACCCTGGAGATAAATTAGCGGGTAACCCGGCCATACCCGCGCGCGAATATTTTCGTCAAATGGCAACATTGGCGAAGTTGACCAAGGACAAGAACTCGTCGTAACCGCGCCATGAGCGGCATCACTGTTAAATCCCTGGAATTTACAATATGAGCACCAATCTGAAAGCAACCGACACTGATTTGGCCCCTCGGACGTCCCTAGACGTGCTGGAGGTGATGGAACTAATTCCCCATCGCCCACCATTTCTAATGATCGACCGGGTCGAAGATATCATCCGACACGAGAGAGCTTTTGGCGTTAAAAACGTCAGTATCAACGAGGATTTTTTTGCCGGACACTTCCCGGCGCGACCGGTACTTCCGGGCGTCCTGATCGTCGAAGCAATGGCGCAAACTGCCGGCGTACTGGTTGTCGAAACCCTGGGCGAGAGCGAGCGTGGCAAGTTGGTCTATTTCATGACAATCGACAATGCACGGTTTCGCAAACCGGTGGTGCCGGGCGACCAGTTGCGACTAGAGGTCACCGTTAAACGACATCGGGGTCCGGTTTGGAAGTTCGAGGGCAAGGCAACGGTCGATGGCCAGACAGTGGCCGAGGCTACCTATTCCGCCATGATTATGGACGATTGAATGACCGATCCTAATTCTAGCGGCATTCATCCCACCGCCATTGTTGCGCCCGAGGCCAGTCTCGGTAACGGCGTTGAAATTGGCCCCTATTGTGTTGTGGGCTCGCAGGTCTCCCTCGGTGACGGTGTTAAGTTACATTCCCATGTGGTTATCGACGGGCTGACGACCATCGGTGAGGACACCGCCATATATCCCTTCGCCTCGATCGGGCTGCCGCCGCAGGATCTCAAATACCGCGGCGAAGACTCCAGATTGGTCATCGGCGCCCGCAATCAAATTCGCGAACATGTCACTATGAATCCCGGTACCGAGGGCGGTGCTATGGAAACGCGGGTTGGTGACGATTGCCTGTTCATGATCGCCACCCACGTCGCCCACGATTGCATTATCGGCAACCATGTCATCCTCGCCAACAATGCCGCCCTGGGCGGGCATGTGGTAGTCGACGATTACGCCATTATCGGCGGCTTATCGGCGGTGCATCAGTTCGTGCGCATTGGCGCCCACGCCATGGTCGGCGGCATGTCGGGGATCGAGCAAGACCTCATCCCCTTCGGGTCCGCCATGGGCGAACGGGCCCGGCTACGCGGGCTAAATCTGGTGGGACTGCAGCGGCGCGACTTCTCCCGCGAAGATATCCAAACCTTGCGCACAGCCTATCGGTTGATGTTCGCCCCGGAAGGCACTCTCGCCGAGCGTATCGACGATGTGGTCAGACTCTATGGTGAAAACGTCGCCGTCATGGAGATCGTTGAATTTATTCGCGCCGAGACGTCGCGCGCCGTACTGCAGCCAAAATCGAGCAATGGCAGCTAAACTCGGCATCCTGGCCGGCGGCGGCCCGCTTCCTGGAAACCTTATCGAAGCTTGCCGCTCCAGCGGCCGGGATTACTTTGTATTGGCCTTCGAGGGCCAGGCCGATCCCGAGGTCATCGGCGAAGCGCCGCAGGCCTGGGTGCGCCTCGGTGCCGTCGAAGAAGCCATCGGTCGGCTGCGGGCCGAACAATGCGAGGAGCTGGTCCTGGCCGGCCCTGTCCAGCGTCCCAGTCTGGCCGAATTGCGCCCCGATCGCCGTGCCGCCCGCTTTCTCGCCCGTGGCCTTCTGAGCAAGGGCGATAACGGCCTGCTCGGCGCGGTCGTGCGCAGCTTGGAAGAAGAAGAGGGTTTTCGCGTCGTCGGCGCCGATGCCATCCTGGCTGATTTACGCGCTGGCGCCGGCCCCTTTGGAAATCACCAGCCGGACCAAGACGACGAGGCCGACATCACGCGCGGCGTCCATGTCGTCTACCAGATCGGCCGGCTCGATATTGGCCAGGCGGTCGTGGTGCGCCAAGGTGTCGTGCTCGGCGTCGAAGCGGCCGAAGGGACCGAAGCCCTGCTGCAACGGTGCAGCGCGTTTAATGGCGAAAACCGCGGCGGTGTCCTGGTGAAACTGCCCAAGCCGGGGCAGGAAAAACGCGCCGATCTCCCCACCATCGGGCCCAACACCGTTGCCGGCGCCGCGGCGGCTGGTTTAGCGGGCATTGCCGTAGCGGCCGGCGCGACTTTGGTCATCGAGCCCAACCGTGTGACCGCGGACGCCGATGCCGCTGGGCTATTCATCGTTGGGATTAAGCCGAACGATTACTACGCCGACTACGACGTCGCCTAGGCACGTCAGACTTTCACAGAAACGCTATGGCAAGCCCGGACGACCGTTTGCATATATTCATCGTCGTCGGCGAACCGTCCGGTGATGTTCTCGGTGCCCGGTTGATGGCGGCGCTTTCTCGCGCCAACCCGGGCGAGATTAAATATTCCGGCGTGGGCGGGCCGCTAATGGAGGCCCAGGGTCTCGAAAGCCTGTTCGATTATCGCCAACTCGCTGTGATGGGCCTTCTCGAAGTTCTACCCCAGGCGCCCCGACTATTACGGCGCATTCGCGATGTGGCTGGAGCAGTCGAAGCCGAACAACCCGACGCGATCATCACTATCGACGCACCGAGCTTCGGGTTCGCCGTACTAAAGCGACTGAAAAGCCACAACCAACCGCGTATCCATTATGTCGCGCCCCAGGTCTGGGCCTGGCGGCCCAAAAGAGCGGCTAAGATCAAAAAATATGTCGATCACGTTTTGGCGCTTTTACCCTTCGAGGCACCCTATTTCGACGCCGCCGGCATGCCATGTACCTTTGTCGGTCATTCGATCCTGGAACATGTTGCGAGTGCCGAAGACGGTAAGGCGTTTCGCGCCCGACACGGTATTGCCGAAGATGCCCTTGTCTTGTGTGCACTGCCCGGAAGCCGGCGAAACGAAGTTCGCAAGTTAAAACCCGTGATCGCCGACGTGATCAGCCGGGTCGCAAAGCGCCACAGCAACCTGCATGTGGTCATTCCGACCGTCTCGACCGTCGTCCATGATGTCTGCGACCTGGCCTCTACTGGGGTTCCGACAACCATAATCGACGACGCAGACGAGAAATCGGCCGCCATGGCGGCTTCCGACGCGGCTATCGCAGCATCGGGCACGGCGACGCTGGAACTCGTCTGCGCTAACGTGCCCACCGTCGTCATTTATAAGGTCGCGCTGATTACCGGTTGGCTGGGACGCTATCTGGCGAACGTCAAATACGCCTCGATCGCCAACATTTTGGCGGACCGGGAGCTGCTGCCGGAATTTCTACAGGAATATTGCAAGCCGAAGGACGTTACGGCGGCTTTGCTCGAACTGATTGAGGACGATACAAGACGGCGGGAAGTGATCGACGGTGAGATTGACATAGTGCGCCAACTCACATTCGACGGGCAAGCGCCCAGCGAGAAAGCAGCCGACGAGGTTCTGCGATTAATCAATGAATTCAAACACAGGTAATCGTGCCGGAATTCCGCTATCATAGCTGACCACACAATTTTGATATGGCGAATTCAATGACCAGCACATCCGAATCCGAAAGCACCGGACAATACCGGCTTCTCCACACCATGATCCGGGTCAAGGACCTCGATCGCACGATCGATTTCTACACCCGCCTGTTGGGTATGCGCGTCATTCGCCGTAAGGACTTTGAGGGCGGACGGTTTACCAATGTGTTCGTCGGTTATGGCGACGAGGACAGCGAAACAGTGCTCGAGCTGACCCACAATTGGGATCAGGACGAACCCTATACGCATGGCAGCGGGTTCGGCCATCTGGCGGTCGGCGTGCCCGATATCTATGCCACTTGTACGGCGTTGGAAGCGGAGAACGTCAGTATTCCCCGTCCGCCGGGCCCCATGAAGCATGGCACGACGGTCATTGCGTTTATCGAAGACCCGGACGGCTACAAGATTGAACTCATCGAACGAAGCTGATCGGACACGCCATGACATCCGACAAAAAAAGCGTTGAGCAACTGATCGTCGACCCCAAATCGATCGCCCCGGATAGCGGGTCCGCCTATCCACCGCCCTTCGACCAGATCGTCCAGGGTCGCCACCGTCATCGTCTGTCGCCCGCCATCGGCCTCACCAAGTTCGGCGCCAATCTGGTCCACCTCGAACCGGGATCGGCCTCCTCGGCGCGCCACTGGCACACCGAGCAGGATGAGTTCGTCTATGTGGTGACCGGCATTGCGACCTTGGTCACCGACGAAGGCGAAACAGAGCTGGGGCAGGGCATGGCCGCCGGTTTTCCGGCCGGTAACCCCAACGGCCACCAGGTGGCCAATCGCAGCGACACCGACGTCTGGTATCTCGAAATTGGCGACCGTCCACAAAGCGAAGATGTCACCTATCCCGATGTGGACATGGTAAACACCGTGACCGGTGGGCGACCCCATTTCACTCGTAAAGACGGCTCGGAATTCGACGGTTAGAGCGGGCCGCGGTCTCTCTGTCGGGGCCGCCGCTCACCGATCCTATCGTTTGTCGATCGGTATGAATTCACGTTCGACAGAGCCATTATAGAGCTGGCGCGGCCGACCGATCCGTTGACCCGGGTCCTCGATCATCTCTTTCCACTGGGCGATCCAGCCGACGGTGCGGGCCAGCGCGAATAGCACGGTAAACATGCTGGTGGGGAAGCCGATGGCGCTGAGGATGATGCCCGAATAGAAATCCACATTGGGGAACAGCTTGCGTTCGACGAAATATTCGTCTTCCAGAGCGATGCGCTCCAACTCCATGGCCAATTCGAGCAACGGGTTTTTGATGCCGACTTCCTCGAGCACTTCATAGGTCGATTTCTTGAGCACCCCGGCGCGCGGATCATAATTCTTGTAGACGCGGTGGCCAAAGCCCATCA
>JABDJY010000379.1 GCA_013003285.1 Alphaproteobacteria bacterium
CCACCGGACGGCTGGCCGACATCGTGCGCGCCGTCGCGGCACCCCGAAAGCGCAGCCGCACCGGCCGCGACAAAAAGATCGATCCCGCCACCCGCACCTTCCAGGCGCTCCGCATCAAGGTCAATGACGAGTTGGCCGAACTGGAGCGCGGTCTCGGCGCCGCCGAAGCCATTCTCAAGCCCGGCGGGCGGCTGGCCATTGTCTCGTTCCATTCGCTCGAAGACCGGCGGGTCAAAGTTTTCCTGCGCGAACGCAGCGGCAACGACAGCCACGGTTCGCGCCATCGCCCTGAAATCACCACGCGGCGCGAGCCGGCATGGCGTCTGCTCGGACGCCGGGCAATCCAACCCAGCGACGCGGAAATGGCGCAAAACCCCCGGGCGCGTTCCGCCCGCCTTCGCGTCGCCGAACGGACCGAGGCCCCCAGTTGGGGACCGATCAACGAGGAGACGGCAGCATGAAGCGACCCGCAACGCTTATTCTGTTCGCCCTCGCCGTCATTGCCGGCGGCGTGTTGTTCACCATCGCGTTTGAAGTATCGACCCTCGAGGATCGACTGTCGGTGCTTAACGAACAGATCACCGAGGACCGCGATGCGATCCACGTCCTGCGCGCCGAATGGGGATACCTCAATCAACCCGAACGCCTGGACGGCCTGAGCCAGCGCTATCTGGAATTACAGCCGCTCGACGGTAGTCAATTGTCTGACATCGCTGCCCTGCCGGCACGCCCGACCCCCGCCCCTTCAACGGATCCAGCGCCCACAAACACCCCGTCCGCGACAACATCGCCGGCGATTGTGGCGCTGTCCGAAACAGAATCGCCGTCGGTTGAGACGCCGATCGCGGCAGCTCTTGCCGCCAAACCCAAACTGAAACCCGCAGCGCCGCGCAGGCCGTCCCGACATGTTCGCCTTGCCTCCCAGAATACCTCTCCCAAGGCGACATCAGGCGCGGCGTCGAGCGACAAGGAAGCGCTCGACGCGGCGTTGCGGGCTATTTTTGGGAATTCCGCGCGTAATTCCGGAGATGCGTCGCGATGACAGAACGCATCTCGTTTGAAAGCGCCCAGACGAAAGCCTTAGACGTCGCCCGAACCCGGTTGCTGGTTGGCGGTGCGCTGCTGGCCGCCGCCTTCTTGGTGGTCGGCGTCAGGCTGGTCGATGTCACGATCTTCAGCGACACCGGTCCGTCGCGTCAGGCGAGTGCCCGCAGTATCGCCGTCGAAAAAAGGATGGACCGGGCCGACATCCTCGACCGCAACGGCGTGCTTCTCGCCACCAGTTTGAAAACCGCATCGCTGTACGGCAACCCTACGCTGATCGTTGACCCCAAGGCCGCGGCGCGCGCGCTGGTGGGCGTTCTACCCGAACTCAGTGAAGCCGAGGTCACACAGAAATTATCGTCGAAGGGCGAATTCATTTGGCTGCGCCGGCACATCACACCGCGCCAGCAGTACGAAGTGAATCGCCTGGGATTTCCCGGCTTCCAGTTCCGCGAGGAAGAGCGTCGTGTTTACCCGTTGGGCTCGCTAGCCGCGCATGTGGTTGGTTTCACCGGCGATGATAATGACGGGCTTACCGGCATCGAGAGTAGTTTCGAAGAAACACTCACCCAGCGCCACGAAGACGTGACGCTTTCGCTCGACATCCGCGTGCAGCAAATTCTACACCGCGAATTGTCTGCTCAGATCGAAAAGTTCAGCGCGATTGGCGGATCCGGAATCGTGTTCGACGTTCGTACCGGCGAGGTCATCTCGTTGGTCTCTCTGCCCAATTTCGACCCCCATGAGAAGCGGAAAAAAAATACCGAAGAGGCGAAAAACGCGCGCTTCAACCGCACCACCCTGGGGGTTTATGAACTCGGTTCGGTGTTCAAGATTTTCAATCACGCCATCGCACTCGAGACGGGTGCGGCGAAACTCAACAGTATTTATGACGCCCGCAAACCGATCCGCGCGCACGGTTTCACGATTTCCGATTTCCACGCGGAGAAGCGCTGGCTGACGGTTCCCGAAATCTTCACCTACTCCTCGAATATCGGCTCGGCCAAGATGGCCCTCGATTTCGGCACGGCGGTGCAGCGCAAGTTTTTGACCGACCTCGGACTCATGCGCCGGTCGAGCATTGAACTACCGGAGCAGGCGCGGCCGCTATTTCCGGCGCAGTGGACCGATTTGTCCACCATGACAATCTCCTATGGCCACGGCATTTCGGTTAGTCCGTTGCACGCGGTCACCGCCGTCGCCGCTGTGGTCAATGGCGGTATTCTGCTGCCGGCAACGCTCATCCGGCGTGATGAGCCGCCGCGCGGCGAGCGGGTGATCTCGGCGCAAACATCGGAAGCTATGCGCAAATTGCTGCGTCTGGTCGTCGAGAACGGCACCGGCCGCAATGCCGACGCGCCGGGCTATTTGGTCGGCGGCAAAACCGGCACGGCCGAAAAACCGGGCAAGGGCGGATACAAACGCAAGGCCCTGATTTCCTCGTTCATCGGCGTGTTCCCCATGAACGCGCCGCGCTATGTGGTGATGGCGCAGCTCGATGAGCCCAAGGGCATCAAGGAAAGTTATGGCTATGCGACCGGCGGTTGGACCGCCGCGCCGGTGGTCGGAAAGGTGATTTCGCAGGTCGCGCCGTTGCTGGGCTTGGCGCCCATCGACGAGGGCGCACCCGATATTCAGCGCGCCCTAGAAATTAACGTCGCTGCGTCGCGCGCGAGGGGACGAGGGATTGCGACTGATTGAGCTCATGACGCCGATGACACCGCAAATCGACACTCTGCAGGACGTGCAGATAACCGGCCTGACCGCCGATAGCCGGCGGGTTGAGCCCGGCTATCTGTTCGCTGCCCTGCCCAGCGCAACGCAAGGCTCGGGCACCGACGGCCGCGAGTTCATCGGCGATGCCATCGCGCGCGGCGCCGTCGCCGTGCTGGCCCCACCGGGCACCGAACTCGACGACACCGCCCAACTGGTGATCGACGACAACCCACGGCGACAGCTTGCCCATCTGGCCGCCCGTTTCTACCAGCGCCAACCCAGGACAATCGCCGCGGTGACCGGCACCAACGGCAAATCATCGGTCGTCGGCTTTACCCGGCAGATCTGGTCGCAGCTGGGAACGCCCGCCGCCAGTATCGGCACTTTGGGAATCGATGCGGATGGCTTCGACGCCGGCCCCAGCCTGACCACACCCGATCCAGTCACCTTGCATCGGACCCTGGCCGACTTCGCCGACGCCGGCATCGATCATCTGGCCATGGAAGCGTCCTCCCACGGGCTCGATCAATATCGTCTCGACGGGGTCAAAATCGCCGCCGCCGCGTTCACCAACCTGACCCGCGACCATTTGGATTATCACGAAACCGAGGCGCAATATTTCGCCGCCAAGGCGCGCCTGTTCGAGCAATTACTGCCGGCCGACGGTACCGCGGTATTGAATGCCGACAGCCCTTATTACGAGCGAATTCGCGATATTTGCCGCCAGGCGGGCCACCGGATTTCGTCCTATGGCATGAACACCAGCGACATGCGCATCGACGACCTGTCGGCGCTCAGCGACGGCCTGCGCCTGTGTGTCACCATCGCCCATCGCACCTTCGAGACCCGCCTGCCTCTGGTCGGGTCGTTCCAGGCCTATAACGCGCTGACTGCGCTGGGTCTGGCAATCGGCTGCGGCGCCGAGGTCGACGACGCCTTCGCCACCTTGGCGCACCTCAAAGGCGTGCGCGGGCGAATGCAAATGATCGGCCGACCCCCGAACGGCGCTATGGTCTATATCGACTACGCCCACACACCCGACGCCTTGCAAACCGCCTTGACCGCGATCCGGCCCCACGTGGGCGGCAAGCTGTGGGTGGTGTTCGGTGCCGGCGGCGACCGCGACCCCGGCAAGCGCGCCATGATGGGCAAGGTCGCGGCGCAGTTCGCCGACCGGGCCATCGTCACCGATGACAACCCGCGCCGCGAGGATCCGGCCTCGATCCGCCGGCAAATTCTGACCGGTTGTCCCGATGCCACCGAGTTCGACCACCGCGCCAAGGCGATCACCGCGTCCATCGGCGATCTGGCCCCCGAAGACGTTGTGATCATCGCCGGCAAGGGCCACGAGACCGGACAGATTGTCGGCACCGAAATTCTACCGTTCGACGACGCCGAAGTGGCGCGCGAGGTCATCATTGAATTGGGCGGCGAGGTGATGTCATGACCGCGCCGCTTTGGACCAGCGACGATGTCGCCCTGGCCACCAACGGCCGCCACGCCTCCGGTGCCCCGACGGCGAATTGGCAGGCCAGCGGCGTATCCATCGACAGCCGCAGCTGCGCGCCGGGCGATTTGTTTATTGCCCTGGCCGGGCCGAATTTCGACGGCCATGACTATGTCGGCGCGGCGCTGGCCGGCGGCGCCGCCGGTGCCGTGGTGAGCCGCATTCCGGAAGATCTAAAAGGGTCACCGCAACTCGTCGCCGTCGACGATTGCGACGCCGCCCTAACCGCCCTGGGCCGGTTCGCCCGCGACCGATCCCAGGCGCAGTTCGTGTGCGTCACCGGATCGGTTGGCAAGACAAGCACCAAAGACGGGCTGGCCGCCGCGCTCGCCGCCTGTGGAACCACCCACGCCACGGCGGGCAATCTGAACAACCATTTGGGCACGCCGCTGACGCTGGCGCGGACACCGGCAGATTGCGTCTATGGCGTTCTTGAGCTTGGCATGAACCATGCCGGCGAATTAACGCCGCTGTCGCTGCTGGCCCGTCCCGACGTCGCCGTCATCACGACCATCGAAGCGGTTCATCTGGAGTTCTTCGACAGTGTTTGCGGGATCGCCGAAGCGAAGGCCGAAATTTTCGCCGGCCTCGGCGATAAAGGCGTCGCCGTACTCAACCGCGACAATGCCTATTTCGCCTTTTTGGCCTCCATCGCCGCCGATCAAGGCGCCAAGCGCATCCTCGGCTTCGGCGCCGACCCGGAGGCCGATGCCCGTCTCGTCAGCGCCGAATTCGATGATGACGGCAGCGACGTGACCGCCGAAGTCGACGGCCATGTTCTGCATTACCGGCTCAACGCGCCGGGGCGTCACCGGGTAATTAATTCACTTGCGGTTCTCGCCGCTGTAGCCGGCCTCGGCGCCAATCTCGATGCCGCCGCGGCAGCCCTGGCAGATGTCGCGGTCGCGCGCGGCCGAGGCCGCCGCCATCATGTCGCCACATCGGCCGGCGAATATGTGTTGATCGACGATAGCTACAATGCCAGCCCTGCTTCCATGCGCGCCGCCTTCGACGTGCTCGGCGCCGCCCACCCGGACGGCGCCGGGCGACGGATCGCCGTGCTGGGCGACATGTTGGAATTGGGGACCGATGCGGCGCGGCTTCACGCCGCATTGGCGCGCAACCTTGAAGCCAACGATGTCGACCTGGTCTTTACATCTGGTGCTCTCATGGCCGCGCTCCACGACGCACTGCCCTCACACATGCGCGGCGATCATGCGGATGCACCGGAAGAAATGCTGCCGATCGTCGTGAACGCGGTTCAAGCCGGCGATGTGGTGCTGGTTAAAGGGTCGCTGGGCAGCCGCGTTGGCCCAATCGCCGAAGCGCTGATTAGCGGCAATCAGGAGGGTGCACAGAATGCTGTTTAACCTCCTCACCCCGCTGGCCGACGAATATAGTGTCTTCTTTCTGTTCAGCTCGCTCACCTTCCGCGCCGGCGGCGCCGTCGTCACGGGATTGATCGTCGCCTTTGTCTTCGGTCCGTGGATCATCGGTTGGCTGAAGCAGCAACAACCCAACGGCCAACCGATCCGCGAGGACGGTCCGCCGCAGCATTTCGCCAAGGCCGGCACGCCAACCATGGGCGGGTTCCTGATTCTTCTGGCGATCATCGTCTCGACCTTGCTCTGGGCCGATCTCACCAATGGTTTCGTCTGGGCCGTGCTGCTGATCACGGTCGGTTTCGGCGCCATTGGGTTCGTCGATGATTACCGCAAACTCACCAACGCCAGCTCCGGCGGTCTGCCCGGCAAGCTGCGCATTACATTGGAAATAATCGTCGCCTCCATTGCCACCTACTGGATCATGTCGCTGATGGGCGCGCCGCTCTCGACCGGACTGGCGCTACCCTTCGTCAAAGATGTCTTGATCAATCTGGGCTGGTTCTTCGGACCTTTCGCCGTTTTTGTCATCGTCGGATCGTCGAATTCGGTCAATCTCACCGACGGTCTGGATGGCTTGGCCATCGTGCCGGTGATGATTGCAGCCGGTAGCCTGGGGCTGATCGCCTATCTCGTCGGCAACGCCGTCTTCGCCAACTATCTGCTGATTTTCGCCGTGCCGGGCTCGGGCGAACTGGCCGTGTTCTGCGGCGCGCTGATTGGCGCGGGCCTAGGATTTCTTTGGTTCAACGCACCGCCGGCGATGGTCTTCATGGGCGACACCGGCTCGCTGTCCATGGGCGGTGCGCTGGGCGGCGTCGCTTTGGTCACCAAGCACGAGCTGGTGCTCGCCATTATCGGCGGCCTGTTCGTTCTGGAAACCGTCTCGGTGATCGTGCAGGTCGCCTCGTTCAAGATGACCGGAAAGCGCGTTTTCCGCATGGCGCCCCTGCACCACCATTTCGAACAAAAGGGCTGGGCCGAGCCGACGATCGTGATCCGTTTCTGGATCATCGCATCGATCCTGGCGCTCGCCGGCCTGGCAACCCTGAAGCTGCGGTGATGGCGATGAACACAGCCTCGCATTCGCGTCTCGACCTATCCGCTTTCGCCGGCACGCCGATTGCTGTGTTGGGCCTCGGCAAGTCGGGCCTGTCGGCGGCCCGCGCGCTGCACCAAAGCGGCGCAGATGTCCGCGCCTGGGACGACGACCCGGTGCGGCGCGAAGTGGCGCAGGAGGGCGGCATGGCGCTGGTCGATCCGGGTAACGCCGATATGACCGACGTGCCCACGCTATTGTTGAGCCCCGGCATTCCCCATACATTTCCAGCTCCCCACCCAGCGGTGAAGCGGGCGCTCGAGGCGGGTTGCGAAATCATCTGCGATATCGAGCTGTTGGCGCGCGCCGATCGCGACGCCCTCTATGTCGGCATCACCGGCACCAACGGCAAATCGACCACGACGGCGTTGATCGGTCATATCCTCAATCAACTCGGCAAGCGCACGGTGATCGGCGGCAATATCGGTGAGCCGGCGCTTACCCTCGCCCCCATGGGCGCCGGTGGCATCTATGTGCTGGAGCTCTCTTCCTATCAGCTCGAACTGCTGACATCGGCGGCTTTCGATGTTGCCATCTGGCTCAATATCAGCCCCGATCATCTCGACCGGCATGGCGGCATGGACGGCTATATCGCCGCCAAGCGCCGCATCTTTGCCCGCCAACCGGCGACCGGTATTGCCATCGTCGGGGTCGATGACGAAGCCAGCCAGGCGGTCTACGACGATCTCATCGCGCAGGGCAAAACGGCGATCGCCATTTCGGTGGAACGACGGATCGAGGGCGGCGTGTATGTCGCCGATGGGTGGTTGACCGACGAACGCGGCGGCGCCGCAAGGCGCATCATGGATCTGAGCCAGGTGGAAACCCTGCCCGGTTCGCACAACGCCCAAAACGCGGCCGTCGCCTACGCCGCCGTGTCGGTGATCATCGCCGGCAAAAGCGCAGCCTTCGATGCCCAACTGGCCGACGCCATCGCGACTTTCCCGGGCCTTGCCCACCGCCAAGAATTGGTCGCCACCCTCGGCGGCTGTGCGTTCATCAACGATTCCAAGGCGACCAATGCCGATGCCACGGCGCGCGCGCTGGCGTGCAGCGACAACATCATCTGGATCGCCGGGGGGCGGGCAAAGGCCGGCGGCATCGAGACGCTGGCGCCGTTCTTCCCGCGCATCCGCCACGCTTTCCTGATCGGCGAAGCGGCCAACGATTTCGCTACGACGCTGGAAGGCCAGGTGCCCACCACGATCAGCGGCGACCTCGCCACCGCCGTCGCCGAGGCGGCAAAACTGGCGACATCGGATTCCACACCCTGCGTCGTTTTGCTATCGCCGGCCTGCGCCTCGTTCGACCAATTTCCCGATTTCGAAGCGCGCGGCGACGCCTTCCGCGCCGCTGTCCTAACCCTGTCGGAGGATGCCGCATGACGACATTCTCGCGCACCGACACATCCGTCATGGGTCGCTGGTGGTGGACCGTCGATCGCTGGAGCCTTGCGGCGATTGTCGCGCTGATGGCGTTCGGTACCATGCTGGCCTTGGCCTCGAGCCCGGCGGTCGCAGACCGCATCGGGGTCGACAGCCTCTATTTCGTCAAACGTCACCTGGTGTTTCTGCCGCTCGCCGCGGCCGCCATCATCACCACATCGCTGATGACCCCGGTGCAAATCCGCCGCGTCGCCATAATCGGTTTCGCCGCCTGTCTGGTCGGGCTCACCGCGACCCTGTTGTTCGGCATCGAGAATAACGGCGCCCGCCGTTGGCTATCGATCGCCGGCCTTTCGGTTCAGGTAACCGAATTCGCCAAGCCGACCTTTGCCGTAGTGACTGCCTGGTTGCTCGCCGAGAAGTTGCGGGACAATAGCTTCCCCGGCCATACCTTCACGGTAATCACCTTCGCCGCGCTGATCGCGCTGACCATCTCCCAGCCCGATTTGGGGCAAACCGCGGTTATCGGCGCGGTGTGGATGAGCCAGCTCTTTCTTGCCGGGTTACCCATGGCACTGGTCGTGGGATTGATCGTGCTCGGCCTCGCCGGGCTCGCCGGCTCTTATATGACCCTGTCCCACGTCGCCAGCCGCATCAACCGCTTCATCGATCCGGCAACAGGCGACACCTATCAGATCGACCGCAGCCTCATGGCGTTTTCCAACGGTGGCTGGTTCGGCCAGGGTCCGGGTGAAGGCACGGTCAAGAACAGCCTGCCCGACGCCCATGCCGACTTCGTCTTCGCCGTCGCCGGCGAAGAACTTGGACTGCTGTTAACCCTGGTCATCGTCGCCCTGTTTGCGATCATCGTATTGCGCGGCCTGCTGCGGACCATGGGCGAGAATAATCTATTCGTCTTGCTCGCCGTGTCGGGCCTGCTGGTTCAATTCGGCCTGCAGACACTGATCAACATGGCCTCGAGCCTGCAGCTCATCCCGACCAAGGGTATGACCCTGCCTTTCATCAGCTATGGCGGTTCGTCGCTGCTGGCGATCGCCATCGGGATCGGCATGGTGCTGGCGCTGACACGTAAACGCAACGGACAGGTGGAGGGAACATGACGAACCCGTCCACCCGCCCCATCATGATCGTCGCCGGCGGCACCGGCGGACATATGTTCCCCGGCGTGGCGCTGGCGCGTGTTCTGTCGGCGCGCGGCTATCGGGTGGTGTTTGTCAGCGATACGCGGGGTGCCGCGGTAAGCCGAGAAAATCTCGGCCTGCCGGAAAATATCGAACGATTTGCGGTTTCCGCCGGGCGCTTGGGCGGCGGCGCGCTGACCACCGCGCGCGGTGTCCTGGCGCTGATCAAAGGCTTTGCCGAGGCACGCCGGCTCATGCGGCGCCTGCAACCGTCGTTGGCGATCGGCTTCGGCGGCTATCCCACGGTGCCACCGATCCTGGCCGCCGGCCTTTCGGGTGTGCCGACGATTATTCACGAGCAAAATGCCGTTCTCGGCCGCGCCAACCGGCGCTTGGCGCGTGGCGCGCGGGCCTTCGCGCTCTCCTTCGAAAATACCGCGCGGCTTAGCGAAGCCGGCGCGGCGCGCGCGCGGGTGGTGGGCAATCCGGTGCGCGAAGAGATCGCGGCCTTGGCGGCGCACCCCTATTCGCCACCGACCGATATCGTACAGGTGCTGGTGCTTGGCGGCAGCCTGGGCGCCCAAGTGTTTTCCAAGATCGTGCCCGCGGCGTTTGAATCCATGGCGCCGGAAGCGCGTTCGCGTTTCCGCATCGCCCAACAGTGCCGGCCCGAAGATATCGAGGCGGTGCGCGCGACCTATCGGGCGTTGCAAATGCCGGTCGACCTAGCGACCTTCTTCGACGACGTACCGCAACGCATCGCCCGCGCCCATGTGGTGATCTGCCGCTCCGGCGCTTCGACAATCGCCGAATTGACCGCCGCCGGCCGGCCGGCCCTGTATGTCCCCTACCCGC
>JABDJY010000386.1 GCA_013003285.1 Alphaproteobacteria bacterium
GAAGGGGCGTGCCGTCCTGAACGATACCCACGGTCTGCGCGAACGCCGCGCCGGTCGACATTTGCATGAAGCTCATCAGGCCTGACGCCGAGCCGGCGATGCGCGGATTAATACTGACCGCGGCGGCCTGGGCGTTGGGCATGATCAGGCCGTTGGCGAACGCCATGCCGGCGCCGGGCAGAAATATCGCCCAGACGGTCCATTCGCCGGCCAATACCAGCGCCAACATCACCAGCCCACAGACCACCGACAGCACGCTGCCGAACAGGATCATGCGGTCGACACCCACCCGTCCGGCGATCCGCGCGGTGATGAAGGTGCCGATCATGAAGCCGGCGGATATGATCAGCAGGAGCACGCCCAATTCGGTCGGCGGGCGGTTCAACACCCGCACCACGACGAACGGCGCGCCGCCGATAAAGGCCATGAACATGCCCAGGCCGAAACTCAACTGACCGGCATAGCCGAGGAATGCGGGAATCCGCAGCAGCGAGACAAAACTCAACAGCATGCCGCCGAGCGATTGATCGCGCACCGGCGCCGCCAAGGTTTCGGGCACGCGCGGATGGGCCAGGGCCAAGGCCGCCAACCCCATGAAGCCGGTGAACCAGAAGATCGCCCGCCAGTCTTTCAGATCGTTGAGGATACCGCCGATCAGCGGCGCGACCATCGGCGCCAGCACCAAGGCCGTCACCATATAGGCGAGCATGCGCGCCGCGGTTTCCCGGTCATAAAGATCGCGGATGATCGCCCGGCTGATGACCATGCCCGCCGCGCCGCCGACCGCCTGCACAACCCGGCCCAGGATCAAAATCCAGATCGAGGGCGCCAGGGCGCAGATGACGCTGCCCACAAGAAAGATCGACAGGCCGACGACCATCACCGGGCGGCGGCCGAAGCGGTCCGAGGCCGGACCGTAGGCCAGGCTGGCAATGGCGATGGAGATGAGCGACGACGATAGGACAAGCTGGGCGCGTCCGGGGGTCACGGTGAACGCATCCTGAATCGCCGGCAAGGCGGGCAGAAATATCTGCATCGACATCGGCCCGAGCGCGGTTATCGCCGCGAGGATGATGATCAGCAGCCGAGGAGATGCGGGAGTGGCCACGCGCAAACCTGTCCAAATAGACGATGAAAAGTAACAACGTCGCTCGCCGACGCCACCGGACTTAGATCAGGTTTACACCTAAGGCGCTATATCGCCGTTATCCAAGCTCGCCATGTCGTAGGGGAAGACGATCGAAGGATCGGGCAGAACCTTCTGCTCATCCCTGCCCTCATACCGCACACGGGACAACAGATCGCGGATGATGTTGAGGCGGGCGTGACGCTTATTGTCGGCACGAACCATGTGCCACGGCGCGGCGGGGATGTGGGTACGCGCCAACATCACGTTGCGCGCGTCGCTATAGGCTTGCCACTTTTCCAACGCCACGTCGTCGACCGGACTGACCTTCCATTGTTTGAGCGGATCGACCCGGCGATCCTCGAGGCGCTGCGCCTGCTCGTCGCGCGAGATATCGAGATAGTATTTGAATAGCCGAATCCCGTCATGGACCAGCATCTGCTCGAAATGGGGGACGGTCTCTAGAAATGCCTCGGTCTGCGCGGCGGTGCAATAGCCCATCACCGGCTCGACCCCGGCGCGGTTGTACCAACTGCGGTTGAACAGAACCAATTCCTCGGCCGCCGGCAGATGAGTCACGTAACGCTGGAAATACCAGCTGCTAATCTCCCTTTCGGTCGGTTTGCCGAGCGCGACAATGCGCACTTCGCGCGGGCTGAGATGCTGCACGATACGCTTGATCGTCCCATCCTTGCCCGCCGCATCGCGCCCTTCCAAAATAACCAGGATTCGCTCGCCCGTGGCGATGATGTGCCGCTGCAGCTTCACCAACTCAATCTGCAGCTCGAGCAGATCGCGCTTATAATCTTTCTTGCTACCCATCCAGGCTCCCCGCTAAGCCGCCAGTGCCTCGGCGCGCTTCATATTGGTCTTGTTGAACAGACTATCAGGCTTTTGGCTCAGCCGCTCGGCCACCAGCGCACGGGCGAGATTTCCCTGGCCGGCGCGGATCGCCGCTTCGACCAAGGTGCGATGAACCACATCGCGCTGGGCGTTGCTACCGCCGAAGCGATGGGCGATCTCGGCCACTGGCAGAATCAAATCGACCGTCGTTGCGTAATCACCCCGGCCAAAGGCCTGGATCGCGCGGGCCAGTGGCAAGCCCACATCGGCGGTCATCATGGCGTTGGTGCCGCCACCGTCGAGTCGCCTTTCCATGGTCGCCAGAATGGTTTCCACCGAAGCCTCCCGGCCGTCGCCGACAAACGCCATCACGGCGTGGACATCGTTGAAGGCGTAATAGCCGTCCGCCATGGTGCCCTCCCATATATCGGCGAGCTCGGCCCAGCGG
>JABDJY010000435.1 GCA_013003285.1 Alphaproteobacteria bacterium
GCTTAATGACGTGCCCGCCGAGAAACATCACGCCTTCGCGGCAGGCAGAGTGTTTTTTCGATGGTGTATCCGCAACCACATAATCGAACGCAGTCCTATGGAGCCCTTGTCGGTCCCCCTTCCTCAATCATCACGCGATCGCGTTTTATCCGATGAGGAGTTAGCCGCGGTCTTTCAAACCGCAAGAAATGGCGAGAGTGCTTTTCACAACATCGTCTCTTTGTTGGTACTTACCGGGCAGCGTCGAGGGGAAATTGCCGCATTGGAATGGAATTGGATCGATGGGGACGCGCACGCGATCACATTTCCCGCCTCTATCACGAAAAACAAACGTATCCATTCAATTCCGTTTGGAGATGTCGTCGCAGACGTATTCGAGAACATCACCCGCATCGAGAAGAACCCTTACGTCTTTCCGGCGGCACGCGATCGTCTCAAGAACAAACCGGCCACGATCTTCAATGGCTGGGGTAAGCCCAAAAAGCTATTCGATATTGAGTGCGGTGTCTCCGACTGGACACTGCACGACCTACGCAGGACGCTGAGCACCAATTGGGCGGCGCTGCAAATACCGCAGGTTGTCAACGAGAAATACCTCAACCACGTATCCGGTGGCTCTCAGTCACCTATCGCCCAGGTTTATAACCGCTACTCCTATTTCGAAGAAATGCAGGCAGCGGTTGCCACGTGGGAAACTCACCTCGTCGATCTTCTATAAAACGAGTAAGATTATTCGCCCATTGGGAAGTCAACCACTGGGGTATTTGCAAATGCTCCCCACAAGGGAGTTTGCGAATGCGGATTATCGATTGGAAGCAACTTAAGGAGTTACAGCCCTATTCACGCCAGCACATTGCCAGGCTCGAAAAGGCCGGGAAATGGCCCAAACGGGTCCGCCTCGGCCAGAACCGAGTCGGGTGGGTGTATGACGAGGTAGAAGCGAAGCTCACTGAGCTTGCGTCTCTCAGAGATGTCCCAAACGACACTCCTGAGTAACATCGGGAGGGGGCGGTCCGGCGAAAGCTTGGCCGCCCCGTTTTATTACGGCTCAATCCGCGTTCTGATTTTGGATTTCATCAAGGCGCGTGGTTACACCGCCGACCGGTATTTGTTTATTTGGGCACTTTCTGAATTTCGACATCATTAGGTGAGGCGGTGGCACGACGGCTCCGGTTTAATTGAACGCCCGAGTTGGCCGTGGGCTGGCGAATGCAGGATCAGATAGGGCTAGAAGCTTATTAGTGTATCAAGCGTATGTCGCTACGAAAAACACAGACCGCTCGCCGATTGCAAAGTTACCGCAATTTTTCAACGCTTGCTCCCCTTGTTCAAGGAACACCGCCCTCCCATCTTGCCGATGATGAGTTTGCCTTTGTTGACAACATCACCCTCACCATTGCGTAGGCGCATTTGTGTTAACAGCCGCTAAGGAAACCAACACAGGAGCATTGCTATATCTTGGCGATCACAACGGGAAGCCCAACTAGTGCCGCTTGAAAAGCGCGCTGTAATCCAAGGCCTGCATGCGATGATGGTCACCCGCTTGTTCGGTGGGCGTCCATGGCTCGCGGATAGGGAAACTTGCGATGCTTTGAGAAGAAAACTCTGTGAACTGTCTCTTGAAGAGCCTGTCTCGGATGAAAATCACACGACAAGACCGACGGCACTGGGCAACGAGTTACTCTTGGAGTTGGTCATGGTGTTTATCGGTCTGTGGGACGAGTGGGAAATTCCCTGGATACTTGAAGACCACGGCCTTATTGACGAAATCGACGCTGATCGCATCGTCGCGCTTTTGGAAACGAGCAACGACCCTGAGCGTTTGCTACGGCCGATTGTGCTAAAAGCATACCGGAAATATTACAATCCGTCGGGTCTATTGAACTGAACAGATTGTGTTGTGCTTCCGCGGTTAACGCCCGTGTGTCCGTAAACACTCGCCACGCTATCAGAAATTTCAAGGCGTGATCACGGATCATTTGCCACATAGGTTCCCTATCTACCGGATAACCACATTACCCTCGAAATTCGATCTAGAAAACGATAGGCGATCCGAGCGGGAAATGACCCAACGCAGCCACCAGGCTGCTACGTTTTTGCGAATGAGTGTTGGAATACCGAGGACGTATCAACGGTTTAAAACCGCTGTGAATAACGGGCGATGAAATTACTCGCAATCGATCCCAAGCGGACGATCTTCGATGGACAAGAGTGAAATCAAAGCGGTCCGACGTTCGTTCTAGGCGTATCACAACCCGGTGACGTCTAATCGATAGGTGTCACCGGGCCGCGAGATAAGCGTCTTACTTGATCAGACCGCCGAGGTGCAGTGGGCGCACTTGGTAGCTTTGATCGGAATCGACGACAAGCACTCCGGGCAATCCTTGGTCGTCGGATCGGCCGGCGGCGGGGCTTTTTTCAGCTTGTTCATCTGGCGGATCACCAGGAAGATCACGAACGCTACAATGACGAAATCGATGACTGTGTTGATGAACAAGCCTATTTTGATGGTCGGCGCGCCGGCTTCGTTGGCCAACGCCAGCGTCTCATAGGCCGTGCTCGACAGGTTGATGAAGATATCGGTGAAATCAACATCGCCGAGTAACAGCCCAATAGGCGGCATGACGATGTCTTTAACGAACGATGAGACGATCTTACCGAACGCGACACCAAGAATGATGCCGATAGCCATATCCATAACGTTGCCGCGAATGGCAAATTCTTTAAATTCTTTGAGCATGTTAGCCCCCTTTTAGTTGAAAACGTAATTTGCTTGAGATCTCAGTTTTGGGTGATGCCTCGTGCGTTTTTCTCATGCCATTCGCGCGCGAGACCTTGGGCCTTGGCGACATCGGCGGGTGACATGAGTTTTGCGACAAGGTTGCGATAGATGTCGGCATTTTCGGCTTCTTGATCGCTGGCGATGCTGAACCATTTATGGGCTGAGATAAGATCTCGGGCGACGCCGAGACCTTTGCCATAGATGAGCCCCAGCTTTGTCTGCGCCGTACCGTCGCCTTGCTCGGCGTCGACAAGGTAGCGATCGAGAACGATCTCTGGCGCTTCGGTTTCGCCGAGGGTCTTTCGGTCCACGTCATCTGCCCTCTCCACCAAGGGCTGTAGAGCTTTCAGAGCCACCGCCGAGAGCGCCCGCAAGGCCGAATCGTCGGAGTTACCAAGCCCCTGTGCATTCGTCGGCGCGGCTCCCAGAACCATGGCTGCGAACGCGAGCACCGCAAGCCGGCGCAGGGAGGAGAAGGTCATATCGGTCATGAGTGGTGTCTTCCTGTTCAGGGCGATATTTTCGTCAGCCGCCAAAGACCCGTTGCAGCAGCGCGGTTGTCTGCTTCACCGGGTTCTGGCGAATCGCCGCTTCTTCCTCGGCCAAATAGAGAAATAGGCCTTGCAGTGCGCGTTCGAGAACATGTTGGCTCAGGTCGGCCTTTACATCGGGCACGAAGGGAACCGCCTTGTACTGGCCGATGGCGTTGTCATAGGCTTGGATCGCGCCGACCTCGGCCAGGCTCGAATTGACAATGGGCTTCATGCGCTCGACCAGAGGTGGGCTCATGGTGCGTTCGAAATAGCGCGTGGCGGCATCGTTCGGCCCCTCGTAGATTTGCCGCACATCGTCTAGTGTCATCTCGTCGATGGCTTTCCAGAACACTTCCTGGGCCTCGGGTGCTGCGGCTTCCGCCGCCCGGTTCAAGCGCAATTCCAAATCGTCGATGACCGAGGAAGCGCCGACGCGCGAAAGGGTTTTTTGGACTGTCTGCAAACTGTCGGGCAGAGGTATGTGGATTTTTGGGTCGCCGTTATACCCGTCGACAGCGCCAACTTGGCCGACAACGGACTGAACGCCAACCTTCAAGGCCTCGCGCAATCCCGAACCTATTTCGACATCACTCAACGGTGCGGTCGTGGTGGCCCCGCCGCTGCTGGAACCCGTGCCAGGAACTTGGCGCAGTAATTCCTGTCCACGTTTCAGAAAGTCCGTTTGTGCGCTGGCGACGTTCGCCAGCACCAACAAGAAGGCAGCGACGACGCTCCAGGATAAGACGGGGAATAATTTCATGATCTTCACTCCGGTTGTACTGAGTGGCGGTGTCAGAGGGCGCCGGCTTAGCACCGGCGCCCTCTTGTCATCGCGTGGCGGTTACCGCACAGGCGATACCGTAATGTCGACGCGACGGTTGTTGATCTCGTCAACGCCGTCGGCAGTACGAATGGCCAGGCTGCCTTCGCCCGCGAAGGAGGTCGAGATTGCGCCGGCCGGAACGCCCCGAGCCCGCAGCGCGGCCGCAACGGCATCCGCACGTCGTTTTGAAAGGGCCTGGTTCGCCGCCGGGTTTCCGACGGAGTCCGTATGTCCGGCAACGACGATACGGGCGCGTCCCATATCCTTGAAATCCTGTGCCGCGAGGATGACGTCGGTTACGCCCTGTTCTTGGAGCTCCGTCGAGTTGGTGTCGAAATAGACCCTATAGCTTTGAGCTGCCAACGGCGTCTCTTGGACAACGACCGGTGCAGGGGTTTCGGCAACTGCATTGCGCAGTGCGGGGATTAATCCGTCGAGCTGGCTACGACAGGCCTCGACATGCGCGGGTTGGCGGTTTTCCTCCCACTCTTGGATCCAGCACTCGTAAGCAACCTGTGCCGAGGCGGCGAGAACGGGTGCTTTCTCCCGCGCGCCGCGATCGAAAACGTCGGTTAATTCTTCACGGAAAGAGGCCACAACAAGTGCGTCCTGCTGCGGCAGGTTGCGGTCGGTTGCTTCCGGCAGCGAAACCGCGTCGCCGCCACCTGCGGCCACCGACCGGCGCGCGAAATAATCGGCATCGGCGTAATCGGCCTCGCTATATTCGTCTCGCGCAAGGCGGAGATATCCAGTCGACAGCGCGTTTTGGAACTCCGAACCTTGCGGCGTGGCTTTCTCGGCCATGCCGAGTTGTTGGCCGGCGCAAGCGCTTAGAGCAACCATCGCCACGCCGGTGAGTAACATTTTCAATTTCATTGTCTTCTTCCTTCTAGTCGTAAGTTGAGGGTCAAATTTCTAAGTTCTGGTGCTGATGCGGGTGAGGCCTGATATCAGTGTAACCCGGCCTCACCCGCGTTAAACAGCGCTCGCCTGGCTTAAAGGTCCTTGGTCCATTTCTCGACCAAACGGCCCATGGAGTCTTTGCCGCCCCAACCGATGGCAATGGCGCCACCGAGAGCCAGAGCGCCGAGCAAGAGCGTGAAGCCCATGGTGATGATCTCGTTGGCAAGCCCCATCTGACGCAGGCCCATCGATGCCGCTAAGACGATGACGCCGATGCGGACGATGCGAGCGGCGGCCGACGACCCACTCCCCGCGGAACCACCGGAAATAACGCCGGCGACGAAGTTGGCAGCGATGACGCCAAACCCGATGATGACGCTTCCCAGCAGGATGCGGCCGCCGAGCGCGAGAATTACCGTCAGCATGTCGGACAGGATGGCGAAATTGAGCAGCTTGGCCGATTCAATTAGTCCGAAGATCATGATCGCCGCGAAAACGACGAGGCCCGCCAAACGCGACGGTGCCTTACCGCCAAGTACGGCGTCTGACAGTCCAACCTTGTCCATCACATTGTCGAAGCCCAAGGACGGCAACAGGTTCTGCAAGGTCGAGGACGCGAACTTTGCAATCACAAACGCCAGGAGCAAGACAATACTGGCGGCGAATACATTCGGTATGGCGTCCAGAACAGCAGCCAACATGGTCTTCGCCGGATCGGAGATCGAGGCGATGGCGAGCGCGTCGAGCGCGGCGATCGACACCGGTATGATAATCAGGGTGAATACCAGAATGCCGACGAAGTTGGTGATGCCGGTCTCGCCGGTGACATTGGCGAGGCCAAGCCGCTCACCAAGCCGATCGGCTTGTGCGGCTTGCAAAACACTGGTGATTGCCTGACGTACCACCGAGGCGACCACCCAGCCAATGAAGAAGATCAATCCAGCGCCGACCAAATTGGGTAGAAACTCAAGGAATTTGTCGACCATGGCCTGCATGGGAACGAGCAGCCCTTGGAGCTCGAGCGCCCCCAGGATCGCCGGTAGTGCAATAAGCAAGATTAGCCAGTAAACGGCCTTACCGACCGTCTTACCCAGGCCGGCGCCTTCTTCATTCGATTTTTTGCCCAGGCCCGTGCGGTTGATTGCATACGCAATACCCGTCGAGACAGCCTTGGCGATAATCCAGGCCACGACGAGAATCACAATCGCGGCGATAAGTTTTGGTCCAAATGCAATGAAAGTACCGACGAGACCGTCGATATGTCTGGTTAGTTCCATCGTTCTAATCCTTCTTTACGGGTCATCGAATTGACCGTTCCCCCAGTTTTTCGCTTTGCGATCGAAGCGGAAAAAAATTCATTACCCGCGTTCCATTCTCGAAATTTCTAACTGGAGCCAATCTTGATTGTTTCGTTGTGGGCGGATCGAGGATGTATCTCGATCCGCCCTCGGATAAGTCAGGTCGGCAAGGTCGGAATTGCATCGCCGGCGCTATCAAGCGCCTGGCCGATATCGTCGAAGAACGCGCTCAGGTTTTCACCGAGCAGTCCCATGCCGGCAGCGGCGACGATGGCGATAAACGCGATCAGGAACGCATATTCGGTGGCGACGGCGCCGAACTTGTCCTTGCGCAGACGAAGCAGCAGAGCCTGCAAATATGTGTAAGTTTTCATTCGTACTCTCCAGTTATCAATCGGGCCAGAAATTCGCGCCCTTTGGTTGCTCGCCGGCGAAATCGGGTTGCGGGTAATTCGTTTCCCCAACAGTTTGATCCGATGCCGCCAATTGTGATCAGACCGTTAACCGGCCGTTAAGATAATCAGGAGGTGCTGAGCAATTACGATGCCAACTGCGAAGCCGCAGTTGCAGAAAAATAAGTGCCTATAATTATTGAATTTTTTAGAGGAGCCGCGTCAGGCACGGGGGTGATGCAAATTGAGAACGCGGCCGGCGTTTCTCATAATGAGACAGTAATTGAGACGCCTGTCAGACTTAGACGCCGTCCTGCCAGTCCTTTTGGCGGCGATAGATCGTCGCCGGTGCAATGCCCAAAAATAGGGCGGCTTTGCGAACATCGCCGTCGCACAAGCTAACCGCGCGCTCTATTTCCGCACGCTCAATTTCCTTGATGGGACGAATTAATTTCGCTAGCTCCGCGATCTCAGGCTTGGCCTGGGACTGTACCGGTATTGGCGTTTCATCTGCCGGGGCCGGTGCTTGAAGGGGAGCCGCACGGCCTTGTTTTGAACCCTCCCGGAATCTCTCGTTGAGCATGTCCGGCGTCAGTTCCTCACCGTCGTTCAAGACCACGGCGTTGCGGATAACATTCTCAAGCTGGCGCACATTTCCCGGCCAGTCGTGCGCCAGGAACATTTCCGCCACCTCAGGCGACAATCGCTGAAAATGCTTGCCTTCGCTTTCGCAATATTCGGCGAGCAGGTGGCTGGCGATCTCCAGAACGTCCTCACCGCGCTCGCGCAAGGCTGGCAGGTGGATCGGGATCACATGTAGGCGAAAAAAGAGATCTTCCCTGAAGTTCCCCAAGGAGACCTCTGCGGCGGGATCGCGGTTCGTCGCGCAAATAAATCGCACGCTCACCTTGCGTTCGACAGCGTCGCCGAGCCGCATGAAATTCGACGTTTGCACAAAGCGCAGAAGCTTCACCTGCAGGCTGGGATCGGTCTCGCAAATCTCGTCGAGGAAGAGTGTCCCTTCATCCGCCATTCCCGCCGCCCCCATTCGGTCAGCCACCGCGCCGGTGAAGGCGCCTTTTTTGTGACCAAATAGTTCGCTCTCGATGAGATCCTTGGGAATGGCGGCGCAATTCAACGGCACGAGATTATGGTCGCCCCGCTTGCTCAATTGGTGGATCGCTCGTGCGCAAAGTTCCTTGCCGGTACCGCTTTCCCCGGTGATAAAGACCGTCGCATCGCTCGCCGCCGCCGCCTCGATAATGCGGTACAGGGACTGCATGATCAGGCTGGATCCAATGAAGCCGGCGAAATGATGCCGGTCGATTTCGCTTTGATAAGTATCGACGATCTTGCGCAGTTCTTGCTTTTCGCAAGCATTCCTCAGGGTGACCTTGAGGCGGTCCGCGCTAAAGGGTTTAACCAGGAAATCGAAGGCGCCGGCGCGCATGGTATCCACCGCGGTATTGATCGACCCTTGCGCCGTTATCACGATTACCGGCGACGACACCTCTTGTTTCTGCAGGGTCTGCAAAACTTCCAAGCCATCCATTCCGGGCAGCTTCAGATCCAACAAAATAGCGGCTGGGGCCGGCGCACTGTCGATGAATTGCAACGCCTCCTCGCCGGTCTCGACGTGATGAACGTCGTAGGCCTCGCCGAAGAGAAAACCCATATAGGTGCGCGCCAGAGCGGGCGTGTCTTCGACCAATAGTATGGAATGTTTTTCTGCCATGGTTGCGCCCGCGGGTCAGGCCACGCGCCATGGCGGGAAGTGCACGGTCACGGTCGTTCCTCTAGCTACTTCGCTTTTAATTTCCACGCTACCGTCATGCAGTTCGACAAATGTTTTGACCAGGTGCAGCCCCAGGCCGGTTCCCTCTTTGCTGCCGTCAGTGTTGGCTGCCTGAACGAACGGCGCGGTCAAATCGGCGATCTCGTCAGCGGGAATGCCAACGCCGGTATCGGAGACTTCGATTGCAAAAGCGCCATCATTTTGAGTCCAAGATCGCAACTTGATGGTTTGATCGGCTGGGGTAAATTTAACGGCATTGCTGAGCAAATTAAGAACAATTTGCTTTACCCGCCGCGGATCGCACTGGAGCAATGTGTCGGGGGTCGCTTCCTCGATTACAAAGTTGATCCCCCGCGCCGCCGGCAGTTTTTGCGCCAGACGGAACACGTCGTTGAGCAAGTCCGCGGGAAATATTTTCTCCTCGATCAGCTCTAAATAGCCTGCCTCCGCCTTGGCGACATCGAGCAGGTCGTTGACGAGTTCAAGCAAGGCGACGCCGCTATCGTGAATGTCATTCGCATAAGCGTCGAGATCCGTCGCTGGCATCAGCTTGGAATTCTGTCCACTGAGGATTTCCGCATTGCCGATGATTACGTTCAGCGGGGTACGCAATTCATGGCTAATGTTGGCCAGGAAGGCCGACTTGGCACGATTGGCGGCATCGGCTTGGCGTTGCGTTTCGCGTAAAACACCTTGCGCTAGAACGGTTTCGTTGCGTTCCTGTAATATCTTTTGATCGAATTCCGCGGCGTCGCTGACATCTTGAATGACCAAGATCACGCCGGGTTCGTGCACGCGCTTATAAGCGTAGACCGAAAAGACCGGTAGCTCCCCGCGCGCCGGATCGACCCAGCGTACTCGCGACAGAATCAAGCAAGGTTTTTCGCTGGCCAGGGAGGTCGAAAATATCTCTTCATATCCTGCAAGGAAAGGAACGCCGGCGGAGAGTTCTTCGCCCGGTGTCACCCAGCTAACCAGGTCGCCCCAGCGTTCGGTTATGACATGTTGCTCATCAAGCGCGACAAGCCCCAACAGACCCGCACGCAAATGTTGGTGCGCTCCTTCCTCGATAATGGAAGCTCGCTCAGGCAGGAGGCTTTGTTGCATCGCCACTACTTTATCACTCGATGTTGCACCCGCCGAAAAACCCTGGAGTGCTTGAGTCTTGCCGGGTTCGGAATGTGAGTCTTAGGTCTAACAAAGCAAGCGCCATGCCAGCCGCCTACGCTCCCACTGTGACAATTCGCCGAGCCAATTGATCAAACGCTTTGACCACCGCCGACCCGGTTTTCGCCGACGTTACGAGATATGGCTCGCCGAACGCGGCAACCAGAGACCCGCTGTCAGGGCCCTGCGCATTAGTGTCGAGCAGATCTGCCTTGTTCAAAACGAACACGATTGGTCTGCCCGGCCGGCATGTCTCGTAAAACCGCCCATGGTTGATGAGCGAATCTATTGCACCCTCACGCGTGATGTCGCCGACAATGAGTGCGCCCGCTGATCCGGCGAGGTAGGTGCGATAGGATTCGTCAGGTTCGGGCTTGCCTTCGATGTCCCACAGCATTTGGTCCATCTCGATAGACTGACCTCCGCTATCTTTTATGACGGTGCCGTATTTATAGATATTCACGCCCAGTGTGGCCTGATAATTAGTATCGAATTCATCGAACACAAAGCGGCGCACCAAAGAGGATTTGCCGACTGCAAAGTCGCCGATAATACAGATTTTTTTTGCCACCATATTCAGGACTATGTATCGATCCTTCTAATTGGATCGATATACCTCAAATTCGACCCGTCGGTTTATATTTCCTTCACCGACATCATTTGAGATCAACCGCTCATTAGACCGGCCGACCACCACCAACCGATCCTGATTAACGCCTAAGGCAGCGAGCCGTTCCGCAACCGACGCCGCTCGATCAGTCGAAATTCGCAAATTATTCGCCGTCGTTCCCGCACTATCGGAATAACCAACGACATGCAGCCTCACCGTGTTTGGCGCAGCGTTTAGGAGGTGCGCGAGGGACTGTAGCCGCGCGATTACCGCCTCGGGCGCCGCTAATTCTACGCCGTCGACGAATTGAATTCTTTCGCCTTGCGTCCATCGACGCAGGGCGACGATGGGGTCGACCGAGGTCGCCGTTGCGATCTCTGCCGGCAGCTCTTGGTTTTGTACATCCAGGCTGTCGCGCTGGTCTTTCAGTTGACTCGTCAGGTCATCGCGTTGGGTGTTCACCGCGTTGGTCAGCCGATCAAGAGATTGACCTAAATCTGCGTTCTTCGACCTGAGCTTATCCAGGGTTTCAGTTAGCGTTGCCAAAGAATTTTCGGCCTTTTCGAGTTTACTCGCCAGCGATCGGATTTCGCTGCCGGGGAGAAACCGGATCTGAAATTCGACCGGGACGTCGGGCATGCGTTCGACCCAGGCACCGGCCAATCGATCCTGTACCGCTGGTTCCGGGAACAGGCCGCCAATGACGAGCTGCTTGCGCGATGTGTCGTAGCGGGCCGAAACGTCAAAATTTTCCAGCTCTTGTTCGCCGGCGATTAATTCGAGTGCTGTTTGCTCAATACCCGCAATGCGGCGGCCATCGAAATACTGGTATCCAATCCAAACGACGAGAAGCGCAAGGGGTATCGCCACAAACGCCAGCGATTTTCGTGACGATTGTTTGAATTTACGCTGCTTCTGTTCCTGAAGTTTCTGAAAGCGCCCCTTCAAGTCGTTGACGATGGCGATGCTGTCGTCTTCGGGCAGCGAGCCGTCGAATTCGGCCAGGGTCGGCGACCAACGGTCGAGGAAATCGGTGAACAGGCCCTGGAGGGCGGCATCGAACCCGGCCGGCTTCATCCCGCGAGCCCGAACGGCAAGGATAATTCCCGGCGAGGTTTGAACGAACAATTCGGAATCGCCGAATGAAAGCGTGCGTAATTCGTCTTCCCTATCGTCACTGATGGCATCGCGGACAAACGAAATGATCGCCGTCAACATGCTGCCGATGAGCGCGGTTTTGCCGTCCGTATCGTCGTCTTTCTCGCTTCCGGCATGAGCGATCAACAGGCCGGTTGGCGCATGAATGACAATCAACTCTTCGATGTCGAAAGGCGGGTCGCGTTGCAGCAGAATTTCGGCTTCAGACTGGCCGGTAATTTTTGACTTTATTCGGGCCTGAAAGCGGGCGACCGAAAAATTGCTCTCCATCTTTTGGTTAAGCGTCTCAAGCAACTCACGAAATGCGTTGCTTACCGCCGCGGCAACCAAACGACCGGTTATGGGGTAGAGAGCATCGACCATCATGTCGCTCGAGTTGCGAATCTCTTCGCGCATCGAGGCCAGTACCAGCGGCGCCAAGACACGCGCCATACGCTCGTGATCCTCGACGCCGGCATCCCGCAGCACATCGATTATGACCGGGCGGATCGTCTCGCGGATCGACGAATCGTCTTGCACGCGGTCTTCGAGAAAATCGCACTGCTGGCGAAGTTTATCGAGAAGATCGAGTTCTTCGGAGAGCAGCAGTCTTTTTATCTGCTCTTCCGGATTTTCGTGCCCGTCAGGATTGATCATTCGAATTGGCGTTGCGGACCTCGGTAACCGATGATGTGATCGCGTTCAGCGTTGAATCGCCTTTGAGCCGCATGGCAATTTCGAGGAGATAATCACCGAGATCGGCGCGACCGGTTTTGTCGTCGTCCAAGTTTTCGAGGGCGCGTTCAAGCTCGGTCCGCATAGTTTCGATCGCAGATCTGAGGTCTTCGGCTTGCTCCGACAAATTTTGGCTCAGCTCTTCGTGTGAGCTCGAAATATTGTCGTTCAATTCCTTACTCACATCGTTGAGCGCGGACCGGTTTTCTTTCTGGCTATCCTTCAGATCGGTTTTCAATTGGTCCAGTTTCGCACCCAAATTCTCCGACAATTTCTGGACCTTTTGTTCAAGAGACTTCTTTGTGTTCTCGATCAGCTTAATGCGATCGAGTTTTTCCCGCTCGAACTGCTTTTCAATTAGGTCTAGTTGGTGTGCCAGGTCGCGCTGCATCCCGCCGAACAGTATTTCGCGAATCTGATCGATGCTGCCACCGCCCGTTATTACGTCCTGCGCATCCTGCACGTCGCCTTTTGTTGATTTTTTCATCGTATTCCCGCCGGTTATGGGAGTAATTAGAACTCTCCTCGCCATGCTAGTCTAGCCCGGCCATGGCTCAATGAACATTTCTAATTTTGTTCTTTAGGATGAATAACCGTTATTTGGAGTTATTCGGCGCCGATTGGTTTGCCATTAATCTTGTATACTTTGGGGCGTCGGTAGATGTTCCCATGAGGACTCGATGAAAAACACCGATACCCAAAACGGGGTTTATGCAAACCATCGCCCACCGCAAAATATCGGGTGAAGTACCGACAGCAAGTTCTATGCAGATAGCCCTGCGTCGGTATTTGAAAATGTCGCTCGGCTGCTCGAGTATTGGAACGCCGATACGGATGACACAATCGTCCCCCACCTTATGAACAACACCTCCGAATAGCGTCATCGATCGCTCGTTCAAGGGCAGCCCAGCGTTTGGCACACGCCTTGCTTATCTGCAGTGTGAAAGTCCGATCTGCCGAAGCGCGGTCGGCTCTTCTCCGAGATTTACGATTTCGGACAACGAAAAATCACATTTTAAACGTGGAGACATCGATGGCTTACAAGATTGAAGAAATTGAAGGTATTGGCCCGGCATTCGCCGAGAAACTGGGCGCATCTGGAATCAAGACGACTGACGCCTTGCTCGAGATGTGCGGCGCGGCGAAAGGTCGGGCGGTGGTCGCCGAATCAACCGGCCTGACCGCCAAACAGCTTTTGAAATGGGCCAACATGGCCGATCTCATGCGTATTTCCGGGGTCGGCGGCGAATATTCCGAGCTTCTGGAAGCGGCCGGCGTGGACACCGTCAAGGAACTCAAGCATCGTAATGCGGAAAACCTGGCGACGAAGATGCAGGAAGTGAACGAGGCCAAGAAACTGACCCGGCAAGTTCCGTCGGCGAGCGTGGTCGCCAAGTGGGTCGAGCAAGCAGCAGCTTTGGATCCGAAAATATCCCACTAACGCCGTATCATCTAACAACGCCCCTCCATAATCTGCTCACCGAGGGCCGGCTATTGCCGGCCCTCGTTTCGTTTCACCACCACCTGCGCGACTGCACGCCGGTTGGCCCATATGCGCCGCCCTGTCCCAGAAATAGTCTCAGAATGAGATTCAATTAGCAGCAGAGCCGCAACCACGCTTGCGCGATCGCCGTGATCAAGACTGGCCGGATAGCGAGAATAGGGCAGATCGCGCGCTCTACGGCAAAACCTGGCGTCGTATCGGAAAAGTGGCACGGACCTTGCGAGGTTGATCGCATGAAAACCGACACGCCACAGACCGGATCGAAGAAAATGAAATTCCCAGACGTTGTTTTAGTGTGCAGCATCGCATTTGCTGCCGGGATGGTCGTCCCCTTCGCGTTCTTCCAGCTGAATTCCAGTACAAACCGCGCCAGCGTAGATGTCATTGGCGAATACGCGAATGCGATACCCGTGTAAAAGGCGATTTCCCCGTCGCAGATTTCGCTCGTGAATGCACCGCAGCCGGACC
>JABDJY010000439.1 GCA_013003285.1 Alphaproteobacteria bacterium
GGCCAGGGTACGGCCGAAGCTAAAATCGAAGCCATGAAGTCAGCTGGATTTCATGTCGCAGACTCGCCAGCGGCGCTCGGCAGCACGATGTTAAAAGCGTTGAACGGGTAGCGGCGGCACAACGCAACGCCCATATGAGGCGCTGCACCATTGGAGAACGTGGCAGAAGGCCGCGGATGACAAATGAGCAGCTTTATCGAACAAACTTCGTTTCTGAACGGCGCCAACGCCACTTTCGTCGCAGAAATATACGCCAAATATCTTGAGAATCCGGACAGTGTAGACCCCAGTTGGCGGGACTTTTTCGCCACCCTGCACGATGACGTACGCGAGCTTCTGGACGAAATGCGCGGCGCCAGTTGGGCGCCCCGCAGCACCGCGGTTGTCGGTCACGGCGCCAATGGCGGAAATGGCGCAAATGGTAGCGGCGCGGCAGCGCCGCAAGACGCACCGCTAGCCTATAGCCCGGTAGCGGCCCCGCAGGTCGCGCCCGACCAGGTCCGCCAGGCAACGCTCGATTCCATCCGCGCCCTGATGCTGATCCGTTCCTACCGGGTGCGCGGCCATTTGGAGGCTTCACTCGACCCGTTGGGATTGGTCAAACCCGAGCCCCATCCCGAGCTCGACCCGGCGACCTATGGCTTCACCGACGCCGATCTCGACCGGCCGATCTTCATCAACTACATGCTCGGCTTCGAAGCCGCGAGCGTGCGTCAAATTCTCAAGGAACTGCGCGACAGCTACTGCCGCTCGATTGGCACCGAATATATGCACATTCAGGGTCCGGCGGAAAAAGCCTGGATCCAGGAACGCACCGAGGGGTCAAACAATCGGCCCGATTTCACCGCCCCTGGGAAAAAAGCGATCCTGTCAGCGTTAACCCGCTCAGAAGTGTTCGAGCAGTTTCTCGACAAACGATATACCGGCGCCAAGCGCTTCGGCCTTGAAGGAGGCGAAACCCTAATCCCGGCGCTGGAGCAAATTGTCAAACGCGGCGGCCAGCTGGGCATGCGCGAACTGGTGATCGGCATGGCCCATCGCGGCCGATTGAATGTGCTGGCAACGTTCATGGACAAACCGTTCCGCGCCATGTTTTCCGAGTTCGAAGGCAATTCGCCGAACCCCGAAGATGTGATGGGGTCCGGCGACGTGAAATACCATCTCGGCACCAGTTCCGACCGCACGTTTGACGGCAATACCGTCCATCTGTCGCTGACCCCCAATCCCAGCCATCTGGAAGCAGTCAATACCGTGGTCTTGGGTAAGGTCAGGGCCAAGCAGCGCCAACACGGCGACGCCGATCGCGAACAAGTGGTGGGCGTGCTGTTGCACGGCGATGCGGCGTTCGCGGGTCAGGGGCTGGTCGCCGAAACCCTCGACCTTTCCCAATTGAAAGGCTACCGCACCGGTGGCACGATCCACGTCATCACCAACAACCAGATCGGCTTTACCACCAGCCCGACCAAGGCGCGCTCTTCGCCCTATTCGTCGGACGTCGCCAAGATGATCCAGGCACCGATTTTCCACGTCAACGGCGACGATCCGGAGGCCTCGGTGCACGTCGCGCGGATCGCCACCGAGTACCGCTATCGGTTCAAGGCCGACGTTGTCATCGATATGTGGGGCTACCGCCGCGCCGGCCATAACGAAAGCGACGAGCCAGCCTTCACCCAGCCGCTGATGTACAACAAAATCGCCGAACAGCCGACCACGCGGGCGATCTACGCCAAGCAGTTGGAAGACGAAGGCATCATCGAGGCCGGCGGCGGCGACCGCATGGTCGAGGAGTTCCACGCCCAACTCGATACCGAATTTGAGGCGGCGAAAAGCTACCGGCCCAACAAGGCCGACTGGCTGGAAGGCCGCTGGGCTAATATCGGCCTTGCCGAAGGCGAAGCGCGACGTGGCAACACCGCCGTCGAGATCGAAACCCTGAAAGAGGTCGGCCACGCCCTGTCGACACCGATCGTCGGGGCAAAACTGAACTCCAAGATCATCCGCCAACTCAAATCCAAGGCGAAGATGTTCGACACCGGCACTGGCATTGACTGGGCGACCGGTGAAGCGCTCGCCTTTGGATCGCTGCTGTGCGAATCGACCCCGGTGCGCCTGTCGGGCGAAGATGTTGGCCGCGGCACCTTTTCGCAGCGCCATGCCATTCTCTACGACCAAGAAACCGAAGAACGGCACATTCCGCTGAACAATATTCGTTTCGGCCAGGCGCCGTTCGAATGCATCGACAGCCCGCTGTCTGAGTTCGGCGTGCTCGGCTTCGAATATGGCTACAGCCAGGCCGAACCCCATGCGCTGGTCCTGTGGGAAGCCCAGTTCGGCGATTTTGCCAATGGCGCGCAGGTCATCATCGACCAGTTCATCGCGCCGGGTGAATCGAAATGGCTGCGCATGTCGGGCCTCGTCATGTTGCTGCCCCATGGCTATGAGGGCCAGGGTCCGGAGCATTCCTCCGCCCGTGTCGAACGCTATCTGCAACTCTGCGCCGAAGACAATATGCAGGTCTGCAACATCACCACGCCGGCCAACTACTTCCACGCCTTGCGCCGTCAGGTGCGCCGAAATTTCCGCAAACCCATGGTGGTGATGACACCGAAGTCCCTGCTGCGGCACAAGCTCTGCGTCTCCGACCTCGACGACTTCGGCCCCGGCACCACGTTCCACCGGGTACTCTATGACAATGAGAAATTGTGCGAGGACAGCGAGGTCCAGCGCGTCGTTCTGTGCTCAGGCAAAGTCTATTACGACCTCTACGAAGAACGCGCCAAGCAGGGTTTGCGCGATGTCTTCTTCCTGCGCCTGGAGCAGCTCTACCCGTTCCCCTGCCAGGCCTTGATCGAAGAGCTTGGCCGCTTCCCGCACGCCGAAATCATCTGGTGCCAGGAAGAGCCACAGAATATGGGCGCCTGGAATTTCATCGATCGCCGTCTGGAAGAGGTTCAGGTGAAAATCGGTGCCCGGCAAGCCCGGCCCCGCTATGTCGGCCGGCCGGAAGCCGCATCCCCCGCGACCGGTAGCCTGGCGCGTCACCGTAAAGAACAGTTCGACCTGGTCAACGAAGCGCTCACCGGCTGACCCCGCGGGCGCTTACAACGAGATAACTCACCATGGCAACGCAAATCATTATCCCTGAAATGGGCGAATCAGTGACCGAGGGCACCATCGCCCGCTGGTTCAAACAGGTCGGCGACACGGTTGTCGTCGACGAGCCTTTGGTCGAGGTTGAAACCGACAAGGTCACCGTCGAAATTCCCGCACCGTCGGCGGGAACTTTAAGCGAGATTACCGCCGGCGAAGGCGTCGACGTTGAGGTCGGCGCGATCATCGGCGCTATCGCCGAAGGTGACGTCGCCGCTGCGGCACCGGTCAAGAGCAATGGCGCCGCGGCAACAGCGGAAACGGCTCCAGAAGGGGCACCGGAACCGGCGCCAGAACCTGCGCCTGCCCCTGCCGCACCGGCCGCGAGCGCCGCCCCGAGCGGCGAGACCGTCGATATCACCGTGCCCGAGATGGGTGAATCGGTCACCGAAGGCACTGTCGGCCGCTGGCTCAAGGCCATCGGTGATGCGGTCGCCGTCGACGAGGCCCTGGTCGAAATCGAAACCGACAAAGTCACCGCCGAACTGCCGGCCCCCGCTGCCGGCGTTTTGAGCGCGATCCTGGCCGAAGAAGGCACCGACGTGGAAGTCGGTACCGTGGTGGGTCAAATCGCCGCCGGCGCCACAGCCGCCGCGACGCAAGCTGCGCCCACCAGCGCGCCGGCCAGTGCGCCGGCCCCGACACAAGCACCGGCTCCCGCGCCGGCACCCGCGGCCACGACCGCCGCCAATCTGGATTATCCGTTGGCGCCGGCGGTGCGCAAACTCATCGACGAGAACGGTCTCGACCCTGCAGCGATCACCGCCAGTGGTAAAGATGGCCGCCTCACCAAGGCCGATGTACTGGCCCACATCGCCGGCGGTGCGAAGGCCAAACCCGCGACTGCTGCGCCATCAACCGCTCCGGCAGCCGCACCAGCTTCGGGCTTCATCCCGGCCAGCGAAATGCCCGAACGCGCGCCCGATCCGCGCGGCGAAGAACGGGTGCGCATGACCAAATTGCGCAAGACGGTGGCAACCCGGCTGAAAGCTGCCCAGAACACGGCGGCCATGCTGACTACCTTCAACGAAATCGATATGTCGGCGGTGATGAGCCTGCGCGCGGAGTACCGCGACGATTTCGAGAAAAAGCACGGCGTGCGCCTCGGCTTCATGAGCTTCTTTGTCGCGGCCTCGGTGAATGCGCTGAAAGAACTGCCGTCGGTCAACGCCGAGATCTATGGCGACGAGATCGTCTATAAAAATTACTACGATATCGGCATCGCCGTTGGCGGCGCCCAGGGCCTCGTGGTGCCGGTGTTGCGCGACGCCGATCAGAAGAACTTCGCCGGCATCGAAAGCGCCATCGGCGATTTCGGCGCCCGCGCGCGCGACGGCAAGCTGACCATGGCCGAGCTCACCGGCGGCACCTTCACCATCACCAATGGCGGCAGCTTCGGCTCGATGCTGTCGACCCCGATCCTCAACCCGCCCCAATCGGGTATTCTGGGCATGCACAATATCGTCAAACGCGCTGTCGTGATCGACGACGAGATTGTCGCCCGGCCGATGATGTATGTGGCGCTGAGCTACGATCATCGTATTATCGATGGCCGCGAAGCGGTCACCTTCCTGGTGCGCATCAAGCAGGCTATTGAAGACCCGCAACGCCTCTTAGTCGGAGTTTAAGAACCGCCATGAGTACGTCCTACGACCTTATCGTCATCGGCGGTGGGCCCGGCGGCTATGTCGCCGCGATCCGCGCCGCACAGCTTGGCCTCAGCGTTGCTTGCGTGGAAAAACGCGAAAGTCTCGGCGGCACCTGCCTGAACATCGGCTGCATCCCGTCGAAGGCGCTGCTGTCGTCGTCGGAAAAGTTTGCCGAGGTGGAACATGATTTGGCCGCCGTCGGCGTAAATGTCAGCGGCGTGAAGCTCGATTTGCCGGCGATGATGGCCCACAAAGACGCCGTCGTGTCGGACAACACCAAGGGCATCGATTTTTTGTTTAAGAAGAACAAGGTCGAGCGCATTCTCGGCACCGGTCGTATCGCCGCGCCCGGCAAGGTGGAAGTGACCCCGGCCAAGGGCGATACCCAAACCCTCGACACCAAGGCGATTCTGATCGCCACCGGTTCGGAATCCATGCCGCTGCCCGGCGTTGAGACCGACGAAGAGCGCATCGTCACCTCGACCGGCGCGCTATCCCTCTCCGCCGTGCCGAAGCATCTGGTTGTCGTCGGCGCCGGTTATATCGGCCTCGAAATGGGTTCGGTCTGGGCGCGGCTCGGCGCCAAGGTCACCGTGGTCGAATTCCTCGACCGAATCACCCCCGGCATGGATGGCGAAGTCGCCAAGAATTTCCAGCGCATCCTGGGAAAGCAAGGCTTTGAGTTCCGTCTCGGCACCAAGGTAACCGGCGCGGAAAAACTCAAGTCCAAGGTTAAGCTGTCGCTCGAACCGGCCGCTGGTGGTGACACAGAAACACTCGACTGCGACATCGTCCTGGTGGCGATCGGCCGCCGCCCCTATACGGTCGGCCTCGGCCTGGAAGAGCTCGGCGTCGAGACCGACAATCGCGGATTTATCACCATCGACGCGCACTATCAGACCAATGTCGAGGGCGTCTTCGCCATCGGCGATTGCGTGCCCGGCCCGATGCTGGCCCATAAGGCGGAAGACGAGGGCATGGCCTGTGCCGAGATCATCGCCGGCGAGACCGGCCATGTGAATTACGACGCCATTCCGGGCATCGTCTATACCTGGCCCGAGGTCGCTTCGGTCGGCCAGACCGAGGAGCAGCTGAAGGAGGCCGGCGTCGAATATAAGGTCGGCAAATTCCCCTTCTCCGCCAATGGCCGTGCCCGCGCCGCCAACAATACCGACGGCTTCGTCAAGATCTTGGCCGACGCCAATACCGACCGGATTCTCGGCGCCCATATCATCGGCCCCGACGCCGGCACCATGATCCACGAGATCGTCGTCGGCATGGAATTCGGCGCGGCCGCTGAAGACATCGCGCGCACCTGCCACGGCCATCCGACTCTAAACGAAGCAGTCAAAGAGGCCGCTCTCGCCGTCGCCAACCGCACGATCCACATCTGAGCCGGACGCCCGACAAACCAAACGGCCCTAACAGGCCCCGCCGCCGGCGCTGGCAGCGCTGGCTGACTCTGGTCGCCGGTTGGCTATTCATTCTGCTGGGCCTCGCCGGTCTAGTTCTGCCGTTCTTACAAGGAATTCTATTCCTGGTGATCGGGGTGATACTCCTGGCCAGCGAATATGTGTGGCTCAAGCGCGTTTTGGTACGGCTACGAAGGCGCTATCCCGGCATGGCAGCGAAGTTCGCCACGGTGAGCCGCGATGCGCGTGAGTTTCTCAATCGATTCCGAAGGAAGCACTAAGGTGAAGTCCCTCCCGACAAGAAGAGGGCTTTGCACCTGACCAAGTCCGAGCATCATGCATTTTGTTCAGAAATGCTAACCTACCAGGATGAAGCCCTGGCAGATCGTTTGCGTGATGTGTACCGCCCATGTGTTTTCCATGGCGGGCTTCGCGACGTTTCCGGCCCTGCTACCGACCCTGCTGCCCCTGTGGGAATTATCGAACACCCAGGCAGGTTGGATTAGCGGCATTTTCTTCGCCGGCTATGTGACCGCGGTTCCGATCCTCGTTACGCTGACCGACCGGGTGGATTCGCGGCGCATCTATTTGGTCGGCGTGGCGATCTCCGCCATCGGCCTGCTCGGTTTCGCCTTCACGGCGGGCGGGTTCTGGTCGGCGATGATCTGGCAGGCCGTGCAAGGTGCCGGCATCGGCGGTACTTACATGACCGGGCTCCGGGTGATGACCGACCGGGTGCCCGGCACGGTGCCATCGCGCGCCATCGCCTTTTATACCGGCGCTTTTTCGGTCGGTACGGCGCTGTCGTTCGTGCTGTCCGGTGAAATCGCCAACTGGCTCGGCTGGCAGCCGACTTTCGCCCTGGCCGCGCTGGGCCCCATCGTCGCCGGCGCCATCGTGCTGCTCCTCTTAGGCGCCCGCGGTCCCGACGCCGAACATCGGCCCGACACCCATTTGCTCGATTTCCGGCCGGTCTTGCACAACCGCCAGGCCATGGCCTTCACCCTGGGTTATTTCGGGCATTCCTGGGAGCTATTCGCCCTGCGCGGTTGGATCGTCGCCTTTCTGGTCTTCGCCGGCGCCCAGCAAGCCGGCGCCGGGCTGTTCAGCGCTACCTTGATCGCCGGCGCGGCGAACCTGCTGGCGGTGCCGGCCAGCATTATCGGCAACGAATTCGCCGAACGCTTCGGTCGCCGGCGCACCATCCTGACCGTGATGATTTTGACCACCGCCGCCGCCGTGGCGACCGGCTTCAGCGCCAGCGTATCGCTGGGGGCCGCCGCGCTATTCGTCATCATCTATAGCGGTTTTGTCATGGGGGATTCGGCCTCGCTGACCGCCGGTGCCGCCGCCGCGGCGCAACCCGGTTATCGCGGGGCAACTCTGGCGGTGCATTCCATTCTGGGCTTTAGCGGTGCGTTGTTCGGCCCCCTGGCCGTGGGACTAGCGCTCGATCTGGATGGCGGCCAAGCCAGTGCCGTGGCCTGGATCATCGCCTTCGCCGCCATGGGCTTTGGATCGCTGGCCGGCGCCGCCGCCTTGTGGCGGCTCGGGCGCAGTTGACGGGCCGGCGCGGTCCCAGGCAGGTTGGCATCCATGGTTGGTAAAATTCGCAAAATCGCCCGCGCCCTGGGCTTCGACATTACGCGCTATCCCGGCGCCGCCACCCAATGGCCGCGCCTGGCCGAGATGCTGGCGCGCCACAATGTCACCCTGGTCCTCGACGTTGGCGCCAATATCGGCCAATACGCGGTCTCGTTGCGCAATAACGGCTATGGCGAGCGCATCGTCTCCTTCGAGCCCCTGTCGAGTGCCCATGCGGAGCTGACCGCCAATGCCGATCTCGACCCGGCCTGGGATGTGGCGCCCCGTTGCGCGGTGGGCGCGGCGGCCGGCGAGACCAAAATCAATATCTCGCCTGAATCCGATATGAGCTCGTTGCTACCCTTGACCGATGACGCCGCCGAGAAGTTCGCCAGTGTGCGCTCGACTGTCCGCGAGAGCGTCCCGGTGACCACCCTGGCCACCGAACTACCGCGCTATGCCAGCGCCAACGATGTGATTTTCGTCAAGTCCGATACCCAAGGCTATGAGGCGGAAGTGCTCGCCGGCTTGGCCGGAGTAACCGACCGTGTCATCGGCCTGCAGTTGGAACTCTCGCTGACGCCGATCTACCAAGGCCAGCCGGACTATTTGAGCGTCCTCAACCAAGTGGGCGAGTTGGGTTTCACGCCGCACTTGATCATCCCCGGCTATTTCAGCCGCCACCACGGTCAGATGATCGAATTCGACGTTGTGTGTTTTCGCGAGGGCGCTGGCTAAGCTCAGCCCGATCGCGGCCCCCGATCAATCCATGCGAACCGGTGCAGAGCCTTTTCGCCACAGCGTCGGGCTAATGGTTTCGGTAAAGCGCGTAAACATGATGTTGAAGCTAATGCTGACGCGCTCCTTATCGCCCCGGTTGACTGGCACCTCGTGATTGAGCCAGGCCGGGAACAGGATCAAACGTCCCTCCATCACCGGCACGGTTACATTGTTGCCGTTGAACGCGTTGCGTTCCTTGACCGGCGGCATGATGGCGGAGGCCTGGACGCGGGGGTCCTTGAAATCGATGCTGCCCGTGCCTTTGGGAACGGCCACATAATAGACGCCGCTTAAATAATTATTGGGGTGCGTATGGCTGGAGTTCTTGCCGCCGGTCGGGTTGATATTCGCCCAGCAACTGGTGATCTCGAAGTCGTCATACTCGACTTGCAGAAAATCCAGCGCCCCCTTGGCGGCCTTTCGGATCAGCCCCAGCAACTCCTCGAACTCGCTGAGCTCCTGCAACATGGGGTCGGTCTGCCAACTGCCGCCGACCGGCAGAACCGGTTTGGGTTCGGTCAGCGCATGAATTTTTTTCAGAAGGTCGCGGTTTAGCCGCGTCCGTGTCTTTTCGTCCAAGTCCATCAACCACAGCGGGGTCGGATAGATTTCTTGCACTTTTAGTTCTGCGACCATGCCGACTCCACAACAACGAACTTCAATATCTAACTCGAAGGGATCTCGACGACCCGCCTCACATCCTCTGCTTCCAGCTTAGCATAGGCGCAGGCGGGCTAGGAATTCGCCCCTAACGCGGCTCGATCCGCTCGCTGATGGGCCGTGGACGATTGCGGCGGCGGGCGAGCATACCGACCGGCGCCTTGAACAACTCATAGAGAAGCCAGCCGGCAACGATGCCGGCTAGGGCGTAGATCAGCCCGGCGAAACTCAAGGGTAAGGCGGGCTCGAAGACGCGCAGGGTTGCGGCGGCGATGTCCATATCGAATTCGCGCAGGAAAACAAAGGGCCGCACCGATGCGCTCGCGCCGCTGATCGCCTGCTCACCGGCTTCCAGCGCGGTGACGCGCTGCTGCAACGAGACGGTCAGGACCTCCAGCGTCGGCGCGTCGAGGGCACGCGTGCTCTCACCGTCAAGGATTTGCGTCAAGCTCAACAGTGCTTCGTCCACATGGCCACCCAGGCGCTGCAGATATTGCTGAATAAATGCCGGCAGCTGGGCAAAGCACAGGCCCGCCACCGCAGCCAGAATGGTCCCCAGCAGGGTATCGCATTTGCGTAAGGTCCATCGCATGGGATCACTGCCAGGTTAAATCGAGATATGCGGTTTCGGACGGTTGGCTGCCGCAATCTAGGCACCAGACAAGGCGAAATTGTGGCAGACCCGTATGGGATCTAAGCGCTACTTTCCGGCTGCGGCACGCGGATGGGCACGCGAATAGACATCGAGCAGGCGTTCGGCGTCCACATCGGTATAGCGCTGGGTGGTCGAGAGCGAGGCGTGGCCCAGCAGTTCCTGAATGGCGCGCAAATCACCGCCGGCGCCCAACAGATGGGTGGCGAAGGAATGGCGCAGCGCGTGGGGCGTCGCTTCCTTCGGCAACCCAAGTTGCGCCCGCAATGTCTGCATGCGCCCTTGAACGATGCGCGAATTGAGCCGGCCGCCACGGGCGCCGACGAATAACGGCCCGTCGGGCTTCAAACTGCAGGGACAGGCCGCCACATAGGCGTCGATGGCGTCGATGACGATGGGCAGCACCGGCACCTGACGCTGCTTGCCGCCCTTGCCATCGACGATCAGGCTTCCCCCGGTCGGCACATCGCGGCGGTTTAGGCCGAGTGCCTCGGAAATACGCAGCCCGCAGCCATAGAGCAGGGTCAGCACAGCGACATCGCGCGCCGCCACCCAGGGTTCGGAACTATCGCGCTCAGGTTCAGCGGCGCTGTCGAGCAGTTCGCTCATTTCGCCGACCGCCAAGGCCTTGGGGACAGCGCGGGTACGACGCGGGCTACGCACCGCACCGATCGCCGCATTGTGCGCCAGCGCCTCACGGTCGAGGAAACGGTAGAACCCGCGCACAACGGATAGGGCGCGGGCGGTCGAGCTGCGGGCCAGACCCGACTGCGTGCGGTGGGCCAACCAGGCGCGGAAATCACCCGACTTGAGCGCCGCCAAATCTTTTAATCTGGGCGGGCCGCCTAGATGGATTGTCATAAAGTCGAGGAAGGCGCCGAGATCGCGCACATAGGCGGCCAGCGTGTGGGGCGACGCGCGGCGTTCGGCGGAGAGTTGATCGTACCATTGACCAACCGCGCGGCGCAGCGCGGGATCGGCAACCGCCAATACAGCTTCGTCTGTATTTAGCGCGGCAGATCCAGCCATGTGCAGATGCTGTGTTCCATGACATGGGCCAGAAACGCCAGCAGCTCGGTTCCCTGGCCGGGATGGAAGCGGCGCGCCTCACGACTACCCAAGGCCAACAGCGCTGCTGGCCCATCTTTACGCACCTCGAGGCGCAACAGCGCGTCGGAGCGTACCAGTCCCGCGGTCTCACCAAATATACGCCGGTCGCCCGGCACATTATCACGCAGTGTGACGTCCCGGTCGGTGCCGATGATCTTGGCAATGGTGCCATCGGGCAGAATGCGGATGCCATGAGATGTGGCCGGCGCCACGCTGTCGGTCTCCAGACATAGCGCCACCGCATCGATATCCAACAGGCCAACCAGATCGGTCGCCATCAACTCCAACAGATGATCCAGCGAGCGCGCCGATAGCAGCCGTAATACGGTGGCGTGGATGCGCGCCTGGCTGCGTTGATTGCTGCGCCCGGCATCGATCAAATCGCCATGCTGCTTGGCGCTACGCACAAGTTCCGTGCGCAACCGCCCCACCATGGCGTGCTGCAGGTCGACGACTTCACCGCCGTCCGGGTCGGCTTCGGGGAAATCGCGCTCCGGCGCTTCCATGATGGCCAACAGGTTGGGATGGCGCAGCAGAAAATCGGGATGGGCGCGCAGATAGGCGGCCACCTGCTTCGCCGTAGGATCGAGCGGTTGGGGCGTGCCCGGCTTGGTTGCTTTTTGACTCACCTGACCTGCCCTGTCCTATTCTATTCCGCAGCCTTGGCGCGGGTCTTGGCTTGTTCGAGGATCGACTGACCGGTCTTCTCCCAATCGCCGAGGAAGGCGGCCAGGCCCTTATCCGTCAGCGGATGAGCAAACAGTTGGCGCAGCACGTTCGGCGGCACCGTCGCCACATGGGCGCCCATCTTCGCGGCTTCGATCACATGGATGGGATGGCGGATCGAGGCCACCAGAATTTCGGTCTCGATCGCCGGATATTGGCTGTAGATGTCGACGATCTCATCGATCAGATCCATGCCGTTGCCGCCAATATCGTCGATCCGGCCGACGAAAGGCGAGATGAAGCTGGCGCCGACCTTGGCCGCCAGCAGCGCCTGCGCGGCAGAGAAGCATAGGGTGACATTGACCATGGTGCCCTGATCGCGCAGCACCTTACAGGCCTTCAGTCCAGCCGGGGTCAGCGGCACCTTGATGGTCACGTTGGGGGCGATGGCGCTGAGCACCTCGGCTTCGGCGAGCATCAAATCGGTCTCGGTGCCGGTAACTTCGGCGCTGACCGGCCCCGGCACGATGGCGCAAATTTCGGCGATCACATCGAGAATATTACCGCCCGATTTGGCGATCAATGACGGGTTGGTGGTCACACCATCGAGCAAACCGGTGGCGGCGAGGTCTCGAATTTCGTCGAGGTCGGCAGTATCGATGAAAAACTTCATCCCAATCGTCCTATTCTAAGGCCGTCTTAAAAAATCGAGCCTGGAGTCCCAAATCCGTTCGAGATAGCCATCGACGGCAACGCGGCGTACATACCTCCAACGCCGCCGTTGGCCATAACCGAGTCGGTGAATAGAGTGTAGCCGATGGACACTGCCGACACCACAGCACCCACGGGAACAAGCGATCAAAAGCGGGTCAGCGTCATGCTGCCTTTGCCGCTCGCCGGCGCCTATGATTACAAGGTCGATGACGATCTGGTGCTGGGCGATGGCGATTTTGTTGCCGTGCCGTTGGGATCGCGCGAGGTGGTCGGCGTGGTGTGTGGCGACGCGAGCGGGGATGTGGACGACGCCAAGCTCAAGCCGGTCGCCGCTCGCCTCGACGCACCGCCCCTGCCCGAGAGCCTTCGCAAGTTTGTGGACTGGGTCTCTGCCTACTCGCTTTCGCCGCCGGGCGCTGTCTTACGCATGACCATGAG
>JABDJY010000440.1 GCA_013003285.1 Alphaproteobacteria bacterium
TCGCAACGGCCTGTAAGGCAAGGGCGATAGAAAACGCGGCCTGATAGCCCGGCGCGGCATAGCCGCCATCGGCGGCGGCGGGCCACAGGTTGATGACCAAGCCCATGCCCCATTGCATGGCGAACGCGGTGGCGAAGATTAGCAGGTTCATACCGGTGCTGGCACGGCCGGTGAGATGGGTGGGGAACTCCCGGGCCAACACCGAGAAACTCAACACGCCGATGGTGCCCAACATGCCGAAGACAAACCATAATATCTGCGGCTCGGCAGCCCATTCGGCGATGATCGCCAATTGCAGCAGCATAAACGCCGCCATGCCGACGCCAACCACGACGATGGGTGGAACGCCGCATTTGATCAGCCGCACGGCGATAATGCCGATCAGGATATTGCCGATGACGAAACCCACCGCGCCGTAAAAAAGGACCGAACTGGCGGCTACCGGATCGAGGCCGGCAATGTCGCGCAGCCACGGGCCGGCCCACAATGTCTGGATCGCCAGGAACGAGCCTTGCGACAGGGCGGTGATCGGCGCGATCCGCCAGAAGGCCAGATTGCCGTAGATTTGCCGCAGGCCCATGATCTGCTCGGTGAGACTGCCGCCGCCGGTCTTGCGGTCGCGTTCCGGTCCGGCGGTCCACAGAATAATCGCCGCCGCCAGGGTGACGATCGCCAGCGCCACGAAACCATAGCGCCAGCCCACTTCGGCCACCACAAACTGGGTCGGCCGGGTCGCCATGATGGCGCCGAGACCGCCGCTCGCCATGATGAAGCCGTTGGCCATGGGCAGTTTGTCGCTGGGAAACCATTCGCCCATCGCCTTGAACGCCGCCATCAGACAGGCAGCGACGCCGATACCGATCATGGCGCGGCCCAAGGCTAGGCTCCACAGGCTGTCGCCGATACTGAACACCAGGGCGCCGGCCGCCGCGATGATCAACAACACCGCCTCCGAGCGGCGCGGTCCGTGACTGTCGAGGAAGAAGCCGAGCGGTATTTGCGCCGCGGCGAACGAAATGAAGAAGACGCTGGTCAGGAACCCGATGCCACCGGCACTCAGTCCCAGCTCTTCGACCAAATTGGGGCCGATGACCGCATTCACCGAGCGATAGAGGTAGGACAGGAAATAGCCCAGCGCGAAGGGCAAGAAGACGCGCGCCACCAACCAGCCCCGTCCCGGGCTTGCGCCGCTGGCCGCGGGAATATTATTCGCGTGCGCCATAGTTTTATCCTGACCGCGCCTAGCGGCCGCTAAAGCTCGGCTTCTTGCCCTCGAGAAACGCTTGGTAGCCGGCCCGGTAATCGTCGCTGTCGGCGTAATCGTACTGCGCCTCTAACTCCGCCGCGCTATAGGGGCCGGGCTGGGCGATCCGGCGAATGGCCTCGCGATGCCAGCGCGCGGTGAGCGGCGCGCCATCGGCGATCCGCCGCGCCGCCGCCATGACCTCTTCTTCCAGACCGTCGTCGTCGACCACCCGGGTGATGAGGTTTTTCGATTGGGCTTCGAGCGCCGGCAGGATTCGGCCCTCGAGCAAAACTTCTTTGGCGATGGCCTTGCCGCCGGCGTCGATCAGCAACTCAAGCAGACTGTAGGATAGAAACAGCCCGACATTCTTGGCCGGAATGCCGAAACGGCCCGACATGGCGGATATCCGCAGATCGCAGCCCAGCGCCAGTTCGAACCCGCCGCCCAGGCAAAAGCCGTGGATCATGGCGATCACCGGATGCCGGCAGGTATGGGCGGCAGAGAAAGCCCGGCCGGTGGCCGCTTCATAGGCCCGCACCTTCTCGCGGGTCGAGCGCTCTTCCTCAAAGCCGCTGATATCGGCGCCGGCGCAAAATGCCGTCTCGCCCGCGCCGCGCAGCACGATGCAGCGCAGGCTGTCGTCCGCGCCCAACCCATCGAGCGTATCGGCCATGGCGATCCAGTCGCCCTGGCGCATGGCGTTGCGTTTTTCCGGCCGGTTGATGGTGACCACGGCAATATCGTCGCGCCGGTCCACCAAAATCGTATCAGTCATAAAGGCTTACCTGTTAGGGCTGGCTACAGTGCATTATCCGCCAGCCGGCGCAAGGCCAGGCTGGCGCTGGGTGAATGTTTTGAGCGTGTCTTCGAGCATCTTCTGGTCGACATTGCGGGTGATAAACACGATGCGTGTACGCCGGTCGTCAGACGGCCAATCGGCCAGTTCCGCTGGCGGGTGGAAGACATGCTGGACCCCGTGGATCACCACCGGGCCGTCCAGTTCGGCCACATTGACGATGCCTTTGACCCGCAGCAGATCCGGCCCCTTCAGCAGCATGATCAGGTCGAACCATTGCTCGACCGCATCCAAGCGCACCGGCTCGTCATAGGTGACGCAAAAGGCGCGAATATCGTCGTCATGGCGATTGACGTCGTGGCCATGATGATCATGCGCGTGTTGGTCGGAATACGCCTCTTCCTTGAGCCATCGATCCACATCGGGAATTTTCGCCGCCGGGTCGTACAGGCCGGCATTAAACAAAATGTCCGGATCGACCACGCCGTTCTCCACATGGATGCGCGGCGCCGCCGGATTGATGTCGGCCAGCCGGGCTTCCAACGCGGCCAGAGCCGCCGGGTCGGCGAGGTCGGATTTGGTGATCAACAGCCGGTCGGCGACGGCGGCCTGCTTCACCGATTCAAACTGCGCGTCCAGGGTGGCCTCGCCATTGACCGCATCGATGGTGGTGATCACCCCGTCGAGGCGGTAATAGCGGGTGGTGAGATCGTCGCCCATCAGCGTGTGCAGGATCGGCGCCGGATCGGCCAGGCCGGTGGTCTCGACCAGCACCCGCGCGAAGGGCGGCACATCGCCGCGCATACGCACCATCATCAAATCGCGCAGCGTATTCACCAGATCGCCGCGCACGGTGCAGCACAGGCAGCCATTGTTGAGCAGCACCATGTCTTCCTTGCCGCCGACCACCAGCTCATGGTCGAGGCCGATTTCGCCGAACTCGTTGACGATCACCGCCGTATTGCCCATGCCCGGCTGCTGCAGCAAATGGTTCAACACGGTGGTCTTGCCGCTGCCCAGAAATCCGGTGAGCAGCGAGACCGGCAGGGCCTCAACCGGCAAATTTTGGTCGCTCTCCGTCACGAAACACGCCTCCTTGAAAGCGCCCGCCAACTTGACATCCGACGGGCTGGAACCGTTATAACACGCTCAAACCAGCGCCGCTGCCCTGCTAGCGCGGCGCACCTGGAAGGACGAACGATTATGGCAACCACAGGCTCTAGCCTTTTCGCACCCCGCGAGTCGATCGAGCAGGTCGAAGAAGGCGACGAATTGGCGCCGAAATTCGACGCAAACGGGTTGTTGCCGGTGGTGACCACCGATGCCACCAGCGGCGAAGTGCTGATGCACGGCTATATGAACGCCGAGGCGCTGGAAAAGACCATCCAGACCGGCGAGGCGCATTATTGGAGCCGCTCACGCCAGGCCCTGTGGCACAAGGGCGCCACCAGCGGGCTGATCCAGAAGATCGTCGAAATCCGCATCGACGACGACCAGGATGCGGTATGGCTGCGCGCCGACGTGCAAGGCGGCGCCAGCTGCCATGTGGGCTATCGCTCGTGCTTCTTCCGCTCGGTCCCAATTGGCGACGGGGGGGGCGGCGAGGCCGCCGGCGCGCCCACCAAGCTGAATTTCGAAGAAACCGAGAAAGTCTTCGACCCGGTGGAAGTCTACGGCGACGCGCCGAACCCGACGAAGCTTTAACTAAACAAACTCCCCCCCTCCCTAACCCTCCCCCTCGCTGGGGGGAGGGAATGATAGCC
>JABDJY010000464.1 GCA_013003285.1 Alphaproteobacteria bacterium
TGCATGATCTACGGCACCGGCCAGGGCGTGCGCACCGAAAGCATCCAGATTCCGTTGATGGTGCGCGCCGCCCAGGAAACCGGCATCTCGCGCTATATCGGCGCGGGTGAGAATATCTGGTCGAATGTTCATATCGACGATTGCGCCGACGCCTATCTGCTGGCCCTAGAGCATGCGCCGGCGGGCTCGTATTTCTATCTGGAATCCGGCGAGGACACGCTGGGTGACATAGCCCGCGCCGTCGGCCGTCTGCTCGGCCATAACGAGCTGGAGCAGAGCATGAGCATGGCCGAGGCAGTCCGCGCGTGGGGGCCGCCCATGTCGCTCAGCCTCAGCTCCAACAGCCGCCTGCGCGCGGACAAAGCCCGCGCCATGCTGAAATGGAACCCGAAAGGCCCGCCCATGCTCGACGATATCGAGAATGGGTCCTACCGAGAGGCTTTGGAGGTTTCCTAAATTACTCTTTAGCGAAAAAGCCCCCCTCCCTAACCCTCCCCCTCGCTGGGGGGAGGGAATGATAGCGAGGGGCCGATAACTTACCCTCTCCCCCCTTGAGGGGGAGGGTTGGGGTGGGGGTCGCGCCGCGGCAGCGGCGCTTAAATAGCCCCGACGATGTCAGAAAACTCGGCGTCGGTGAGTTGCCGGCGGACCGACTGAATTTTCCCGCGCATTTTTTCCATCACGTCGGGCTCGCGGCCGTCGGGGATGGTCAGGCCGAGCTCCTTGGCCTTAGCGCGCACCGCCCAGGGTCCGGAATAATGACCCAGCAGATTGTGCTGGGTGTTGCCGAATATTTCCGGCTTCATGCACAGATAGGACCAAAACCCTTCCTCTGTGTCGGGTACGCAGTAATGCACTTCGACCAGATGGGAAAAGGCGGTCTTGCCGACGAAGGGCATGGTGTCGGGCATGGGCCAGGGCATGGTCTCGGCGACCAGTTGCGATAGGCCGGTCATCTTGTCGAGCTTGATGCCGCAATCGAGGCCATAGAAAAGCTGAATGACCGAGGCCACTTCGGCGAAGCAGGCGATATGGGCGCGCTCGCCCAACCCGTTGACGCAGGCATCGATAATGTCGGCGCCGCCTTCCAGACCGGCGTAGAGCGCGGCGGCGGCCATGCCGATATCGTTGTGGGTATGCAGCGCGATCTCGGTGCCCGGCAGGCGGCGCTTCATTTCGCGTACCACATGGGTATAGACCCGGTAGATCGCCATGCCGTTGATGTCGTCGAGGCGGATCATGTCGGCACCGGCCTCGACCAGCTTGCCGCACACCTCGGCCAAACGGTCGACCGGAATGCGCGTGCAATCCTGGATCAGCGCGCCGACCTTACGGTCCGGTCCTGCCTTGGCCTTGGCGTAGGCGATTGAGCCCATGGCCCGGTCGATGGCCTCTTCGATGGTGATGCGCGCGCCGGCCATGGATTCGAACAGACACATCTGGTGCTCGGAAAAGGAAAAGCACAGCGAAGCGTAATCCGCGCCATGATCGTAATTCATGTCGATCTCGGGCTTGGCCAATTCCGGATTAAGCACCGCGGTGGGATGGACCAACGCGTCGATCAACACATGGGGGTGGCGCTTCTTCACCTCGGCCATTTCCTGCGGGTCGTCATGGTGCATCTGCACCATGGTGACACCGGCTTCGGCCAGACCGTCGGCGATACGGATCACCTGGTCGCGGGTCAGCGACACGCCGGGTAATTGGCGGCCTTCGCGCAGGGTGATGTCGCAGAGCTGCACTTTCTCGGGCAGGGTCATCTCGGCGCGAATCTCGTCGGCGAAACATTGCTGCGAGATGCGCCACAGATCGGTGGTGGCCTCTAATTTATCGTTGACCGGAAATCCCAGCATTCGATCCTCCCAAAGCGGTGCGCGGATACTCTATCATATAAAAACAAACGCCGGCCGGGTGATACCACCGAGCCGGCGCCTATTACGGGCAATGTTGCGAGCCCCCTACTCCGCGGCCATCGCGTAGTCCGGCACGTCGAGCTCGGGCACGACTTTTTCCATGAACAATTGCATCTCTTCCAGTACCTCGTCCTTGGGCTGCTGGGCGAAATGCCAGATCAGGGTGATGTACTCGAACGGCGCCTGATCGAAGATGCCCTTCCAATAGCGAATGCAGTCGTCGACCGTGCCGCCCGTCAGGAAACTCGTGTTCTTCATGGCGTTGAACGCCGCATCGTCGTCGCCCTCGGCGGGATCGACATTGTGGTTGGCGAACATCGAGTAGAAGTTTTTAAAGATATCCACGTCGTATTTTTTCACCCGGCGTTCGAACTCTTCCGGCGATTTGCAGATGCGGGTCTGGCGCACGATGTTCTGCCGCTCGCCAAGCTGGAAGTTATGGCCAAATTTGGCCGCTTCCTCGACATACATCTTCGATAGATCGATCACCGCGTCGGTCGGGTTGAAGTAGCACGGGTGGAAGCCGTGCTTGGCGCAGAACTCGATGGTCGCCGGACTTTTATGCACACCGATGAAAACCGGTGGGTGGGGCCGCTGATAGGGCTTTGGCACTACGCAGACCGCCTGGATATTATCGTTATCGCCAACCTCGCCGGGCGCGCCGGCCTCGCTGGCGAGCTTGGTGCCGGGATAGCCCAGCACACCGGTATCGAGCGGGAACGGCGCCTGATAATGCTTACCCTCGAGACGATTGAGGTCGTTGGTCCAGCAATCGAGAACCATTTCGACCCGCTCCTCGAAGATCTCGCGGTTCAACTGATCGACATCGCCACCGTCCGACGAGGTCGCCTGGGCGCCGGAATACTGGCCGAGAATATTGGTCCAGCGCGCCTGATAGCCGCGGGCGAAACCGACGAAATATTTGCCGTTGGTCAGATGGTCGATGATCGCGGTCTCTTCCGCCACCCGGATCGGGTCGTTGGTGCCGATCACATACCCCAGCGCGCCGACCCGCATGTTGGTGAGATGATTGGCCCAGTAGGCGTTGAGCACGCCCGGATTAGGGCCAACTTCGTAGCCTTCCGAATGCAGGTGATGCTCGATGGTCGAACACCCCCAAATACCCATGGCGTCGGCTTCCTTGATGATATCGGTCCACTCATGGATTACCTTGTTGTAAAGATCGCGGTCGGCGCCCACCGGGCGTTTCGCCTTGCGGTCATCCTCGCCATCGGTCGGCATCATCGGATAAAGCTGCACAATGACTTTCGGCGCTGCCATGGTTATTCACTCCCACCCTATTATTGTTTCTTTTCGCGGCCATCATAACGCAACCGCCATTCTGGGCCGGAGTCTAGCGAACTCAGCCAGAACGCGGGAATAGAATTTCCTGATACGGCCTATGCCAGACGCCTATAGGCGCCGGAGACCGTTGGCACAACACACCCGGCCAGAAACAGTGTCAAACTTGTCGAAACCTCCCTTAGGCCATGTAAATATTATTGTTTTATTATTCTTTTATTAACCATAACGTTTATTAAGTACTTTATTTAAAGAATTTTGTTCAATTGTTCTTTTATTATTGCTTGTAGCAATCCTCTTATTGCGTTTTATTACTCACACTACTTTTAGTGAGGTCGATGATCGAAGCCGACAGGCAAGGCATCGCCCCCCTGCATTTTATTGGGAGTGTCTCATGGATCATCTGCGTACATCCGCCTCACTCGCGGCAATGGCACTCGCCCTCGCGATCAGCCTTGTCCCGGCAACAGCGCTCGCTGCCAAAGGCGGTAAAGGCGGCGGCCCCGGCGGCGGCAAGGGTGGCGGCAACCTGACCGCGGTCGACGATAGCGGCTCGACCGCCTATGACGGCAGCCTCACCCTCGATGTTCTAGACAACGATAAGGGCGGCGCCAAAACTGTCATCGATGTGACCCAGGGCACGCTTGGTACGGTCGCAATCAGCGATGCCAGGAATGTTTCCTACACACCCGATGCGACGCAGACCGTCACTTATCCTTATACCGACACCTTCACCTACACGATGACCAACAAGAAGGCGTCGAGCGAGTCGACCGGTACGGTGACCGTTATCGTCAGCGGTCCGCCGGATGAGCCCGATGTAAGACTGGTGCCGCTCAGCGCCTGGGATGAAACCGATGTGCGCCACGTATTGGCGACCTTTGCCTATGGCGGCCTTGCCACCGATGCGCAGATTGCCACATGGGCCGGCATGGTCCCGGCGAGCGCGATTAACGAAATCCTGACCTTCGGCGTGAACAACGATCAGCTCTCGCCAATTGTCGATGCCAACGCCACCTATTGCGGCTCAATGCTGGAATTGCAGCAATTCTGGAGCAGCAACGACCCGGCCAACATCATGCGGTTCGACGACCGGTACCGCTACGCCGAGCTCTCGACCAATACGAACCTGAGCACCAGCAATCTTCAGCGTACTTGGGTTAAGGCCATAAATACGCGCGGCTGCAATCCCTTCCTGCACAAGATGGGTCTCTATCTTACAAACTATCATGCCGCCATCAGCGCCCATAAGGTGCGCGCCGGTTTGATGAGCGATTATTACGATCTGGTGATCGACGAACTGGTGACGAGCGGCGACTTTATTGACGTAACCACGGCCGCCGCTAGCTCAGCCGCCGTGGCCCGCGCCTACGGCCATCAGTACAACCGCATCCGTTCCGACGGCTCCTTCAGCGGCAATGACGACTTCGCCCGCGAATATTTCCAGCTTTTCTATCGAATTCTGGGGACCACCGAGGATCCGGTGTATCACGAGGACACCACGATCGAGCACAATGCCTGGCTGCTGACTGGCATGAACCTGGACAAGGTGACCAATGCCTATGGCTCGATAGATTCCAACGATTGGTATGTGTCGCCGCTGGATTTCACCGATCACACGGACGATACGGGTCGGACCATCAACAACGCCCGCGACCATTACAATTTCTTCAGCGGCACCGACTGCCTGGAGATTCTCCACAATATGATCTGCGGCGTGGACGCTGGTGACAAACACACGGTCCTAGGTCCTATCGCGGCGACCCACCCGGAAAGCTTAGCCAACGTGCCGGTGCTCATGGTCGACTTCTTCGCCGACGATAATTTGACCGATCAGAAGATGGCCGAAATTCGCGGTGAATGGCAGATCGCGAATTTCGACATTCTTGCCTTCATGCGGGCCTATGCGATTTCCACGGCCTTCCACGATCCATCGACCTACAAGTTCAGCTCTGCCTTCGATCGAAATCTGGCCATCCAGAACGCCAACGTTCTCACAAACGAAGGAACGTTCGCCCGCAATCACTACGATTCACCCGTCTATCGCATGCGGGATCAAGGTTCCGAAGTATTCCAGCCTGCGCACGATGTGTTCGGCGGACAAAGCGGGTTGCAAGCGGCGAACGACCGCTTCCTGTTCAAACATGCCTATGAGCGGAGCATCCTCGATCAGAACTTCATTATTGATCTGGATGACGACTATACGCTGAGTGATGGCGGCCCGGTTCTGACCTGGAGCCAAGCCTGGCAGGATGTCATCCCGACCAACGGTTCCGGCCAGCATGTGGTCGGCGACGTGGCGACCTGGCTTTGGAACCGCTTCATCCCCGACGGAGGTGCGAACTTCGACCCGTTAGCGCGGGCGCAGGTTCAAGCCCTCCTCGCCCAAGGCCGTGACTTTGGCTACCAGGTCGATCCCACCGACGCCGAAAGGGTCTTCACCTCTCTGGAGATAACGACCTCCGGCCCCGTCAAAGATGTCAACGACGCTCACGCGGCGGCGGTGATGGATTTCACAAACAACGGCAACACCTATGTGGGCCGCGCCATCAATTTTATTACGGCAACGCCTTTCGCCTTTGCCCGTGGAGGAAACTAAAATGGATCGCAGAAATTTCCTGAAATACTCCCTCCTCGCCTCCGCTTCCGGCGTCGGGACGCTGTCCGGTTTCGGTACCGGCATATCGCACGCCCAAGCCGCCTGTACCGCCCCGGCCATGCCGCGCACCATCGTCAACGTGATGCTCTATGGCGGCGCCGATACGCGTTTCATCTTCATGCCGGCGCCCAACCATGTCAGCCCGACCAACTATGTGGATTTGATCTGGGCTGCCCGAGCCGGCTTGTATCCCAATGCCTATCCCGACTATGCAACCATGTTCGCCGCCGAGTACGATTTGGTCGTAGACCCCGGCGGCTTTCTATTCGGCATTCACAAGTCCTGCGGTTGGCTGACCGATCAGTTCAACCAAGGAAATGTCGCCATCATCGCCAACTCGGTCTGTTCGCAAAACCGACGCCACGATCAGTCGCAGCTAAATGCCAATGTCGCGGAGCCGGATTTCGGGGATCTGATCTATAACCGCGACGGTTGGGGCGGCCGCTTGGTCGACTACAATGTTGCGAATGGCCGCCCCGGCCAAAATGCCATCGAACTGAGCCACGAAATTTCCGTGTTCTGCAATGGCGCCGCCGAAGGTCAGCGCTTGGACCAGGTTGTCCACGCCCGCGACACACGGAATATCGGTCTGCCGACCATCGAACCCGGCCAAAACGCGACCGGCAGTACCGCCATCATGACCCGCGCCCTGAAGTCCTACTATGCGGGCCGCGAGCCAGAGATTGCGAGCAAGCCGGTGGGCTGGCCCTATCGGAAGTTCTTCCAGCACAACAATGCCCTGCGGGCATTCGGCGACATCGTCGATGCCCGATTGACCGATTGTGGTCCGCTGCCGGCAAGCCTCAGCGGGCTGACCCTAAACTCAGGCCACTTCAGACAGCAATGCCGCAACCTCTACGATTTGACCCTGCTGTCCGACATCTTCGATCAGTCGGTCGTATCCATGCGCTACGACAGTTGGGATACCCATAACAATCAGAACGATCGGATTACCCGAAATCTGAGCGATCTTTTTGGCCTCGCCGGTGGCTTGAGCACGGCCACCAGCGAAATCGCCAATCATGGCGGCGGGCATCTCGATAATATGGCGTTTTGCTTCTCGTCGGACTTCGGCCGTCAAATACGGGCCAATGGCGATTTCGGCACCGATCATGGCCGCGGCCTCTACTCGATTGTCTTGAGCCCGTCGGTTGCTGGTGGGATCTACGGCGAAATGTTCCCGGAGCGTGAATCGACCGTGATCGACGGCAAAATTGCACTGGAGACATCGGGCGCCGACATTCTTGGCCAAACATCGACCGAGCGGATCCTGCAACAGCTCAGCGAGTGGCAGAGTGCCGGTAGCTCCCCTTCCGTCGTTGTCGATGCCGCCTCGAGCATCGAAGAGACGCCGGGCATCCTGAACGGTCTATTGTCCTCCAGCGTCTGACCGGGCGCTCTTACCCCGTCATGAAGACGTCGTAGCGGGTGGTCTTGCCAATGATTTGATGGGATGCGGGGCGGATGCCGGTCATCGGCGCCGCCCCCTTCGGCCATTTCAACACCACCCGATTGCGCGCGGTGGCCAGGGCCACTTCCATGAGCGCGGCGGCATCGTCGTCGGTGCCGACCAGGTCGCGGATCAAGATCATTTCCTTTTTGACCAGGGCCGAGCCTTTTCGCGGTGGGTGCATGGGGTCGACCAGCACCGCGTCGGGCGATAGGGCGGGCAGCAGATCTCTGGCATCACCGTGCAGCAGGGTCATGCGCGTGATCACTTTGGCTACATCGCCGCCCGCCTCATGGGCACGGCGCATCCCTTCTTCCAGCAGATGATGCATTTCGGGCGAGCGCTCGATCAACGTGACCTCTGCCCCCAGCGACGCCAGCAGAAACGCATCGCGGCCCAGGCCGGCGGTAGCGTCCACAACGCTGGGCGTATTTCCCCCCTTCATGCCGATGGCCCTGGGCAGCGCCTGACCACGCCCGCCACCGAAGCGAAACCGATGACGTACCGGCCCGCCGACGAAATCGCAGACCAGCGCGCCCGGTTCGGCCAACTTGGCGTCGCCGGTCATTCGGCTGGTAGGGCACGCATCTCGGCGA
>JABDJY010000502.1 GCA_013003285.1 Alphaproteobacteria bacterium
GCAATTTTCCGGTCGCCGGCTAACTTTGTGACCAACACAACGAGGCCAGAAAACCACACCAATTGGCCGACAATGAAAACCACTGAGGTCGCTGCCCAAGGGCTGAGAATTTTATAAAGCGGTGAGACTATGTATGAATATAGAGTGTAATTATCCTGCGTTCCGACCGACGTGAGTATGTCGTTCGCAAATATGCCATCACGCGCGATATTCAGGATATCGAACACGTATAATCTGGTGTCGTGAATGATCCCCTGATGGGGGAACATAAGAAGCGCTAAAGGAATTAGGAAAAGATAGTAGTATTTCGCACTATCGTATTTGGAGATGAAATTCTTCATGGCGCCAAATAGCCCGTTGCCGCTTCTGCGGTCACGCGTTTTCAAACGTAGAATGTCGTCAGAATCTCGAAATGCCATCGAGTCGTTCTAATAAATTTCCTGGCCCCACTCCCCCAATTTGGTCGGCGACAGGCGAGCCGCGGTCGCGAGTTCCGCCTGTTTTACTGTGGTGTAAACCTCCAGCAGTCCCTCGGGAAACAAGTTTGCAAATAGTTGGTCTTGACCGAGTGCGGTTAGCGCCGCAGCCAAATCTGCTGTGGCCCCATGGTCGCAATTCCCATTCATCGAGCCATTGACCGCGATCCCGCCCAAAGCATCCGCGGCGGGCGTGGGTAAAGCCTCGCGCAATCCCTGCAGACCAGCGCACAACAAAGCGCCGAGTTGCAGATAGGGACACGCCGTCGCGTCCGCGTGGGTAAAGGCGAACCCATATTCGCGGGCGTTAGCGTCAGCGGTGCGGAATGCCGGATTGATCAAAATTGGCGCTCTCTGGCGCGATGTTTTCTGCAACATACTGATTTCAGCATTGTCGCTCGCACTGCCATTGGCGCCGGCCAGTATAGAGGGGCGTGTGAGCGCGGTGAGGGCGGGTAAATGGCGCAGGACCCCGGATATGAAACTACCCAGCGTGGTGCTAATGCCATGTGGTTTGGTGGAGTCATGGGTAACCTGATCGCCATCATCGAACAGGTCGATCCCCAGGATAATTCCGTTTTGATCCGACAACGAAGCCAAGGGCGCAAAGCTGCAGCTCTGGCCCAACTGTTCCGCGGTCGCATGTACCAGCTGGCGAAAAATGACGGCACTATCAGCGGCTGAGACGCCGAACTTCGCCTGTGTGGTCGCCGTAAATTGCCGTTCGCCAAGCCCGGCGCCAAACCGCACGAGGGAGATGCCGGCATTATCCAATACAGTTGCCAGGGTGCTGGCGAATTCACGTTCGCGACGCAGCGCGCTGAGGCTCATCGCCGGTGCGCCGACCCGCCCATCGCCCTGAAGTGAAAATTGATGTTCATACGTGCACGAAACGTCGAGGCCAAACTCACTCTTGAGGGTATCCAAAGTGGCCTGCAAAAAACTTCGCGTACAGCCGCCCCAGATTTTGTGATCACTGGTCTGGATCGTCCCCAACACGAATGATTCGGTTGGCGTCCCATTGCCAAAATCAATTGTGACCTCAGCGTTCGCTTCGGGGTGCAGGCAAAGACCGCCATTGTCCTGCCAGGGCGTCTCGACAGCTTCGCCGAATACGGTCAGCGCCGCCAAATCCGCCGGCCAGGGCAAGCCGCGCTTGTATAAATCCTGCATACCGTCGCGCGGAACGCCGTGCCCACGCACCTGGCCGGCCAGATCGCTATAACACACGGCCACAAAGCTTTTGGAATCCATCCGTACCTCCTCGGTACATATTGAACCGGTCCCGATGTGGACCGACCGACCTCGGCCCGAACGGAAATCCGCAGCCAATCGCCCGACCACCTATGGTGACCCTAAAAAAGTAACGGCATCTTTAAAGAATAATCCTAAGATACTGCTACCATTGGCGAAGTTCTTTTCCCCCTGTTAAGGGAACGCCAACGATCTTGTGAAAAATATAGTCTCGTATTCCTTAATCCGGGCCGGGAAGGCGCAACGCGCCCAATCTGACCGGCAGCTAGGCCAATTGGTGAACCATGCCCAAACAATCCGATGCGTTAATCATCTTCGCCGTTCTTGCCGTCGTTGTGGGCGTATTTATCGTCACGAGCAATACGGCCGCATTGATCATTGTTGCCGGACTGGCAATCGTGTTCGGCGGCATAATTGGCAAGCGCTTGCGTAATGCCAAATCTTCGGAAGAAGACAGCGAGACTGTTGAGACGGCCGCTAAAGATCAAGCCGCGCAGTCATCCGCCGCCGCCAGCGCCGAAAAAGCCGCGCCCGCGATGAGCGCCCACCAAGCGAATAGCACAGCCTCCGGTTCAACCTCAGCAACGAAAACTCGGCCCATGACAACAACAGAACACAGTTCGCCCTCACAGGTGGACCTCCTCAAGAACTTGGTGGCCTCCGTCTCCGAGGGAATAACGTTCAAAGATCCGCAAGGACGCTACATATCGGCCAATGCGGCGTTTGCGCAAATGCTCGACAGCCGTCCGTCAGAGATTGTCGGTAGAGATGATGCCGGTGTCTTCGGACTGTTGACCGCAAAGTCGTTACTCGCATCCGACGATGCGGCCGCCGAAAAGGGGCGGGTGTCGACCACATTGGAAGTGACGCTGCCCAGCGGCCCGCGTTTTTTCGAGATCACAAAATCATCGGTCAATAACGATGATGACAGTTTGGAGGGCATTGTCGCGGTCTGGCGCGATGTCACAGATCAGGCGCTTTATCGAATTCGCCGCGAAAAAGCCATGAGCGAAACCATTATGGCGTTCACTAGATCCATTGAACTACGCGATTCTTATTTGGGCGATCATGCCCAGCGCCTGGCAAACTTGGCAGCAACCGTCACCGACGTGATGGAACTCGACGATGATGTGAGCACGACCGTAGAACTGGCCGCCTACCTATCGCAGATCGGCAAGTTGGGCGTTGACCCAAATCTTCTCAGCCAAGAGCGTCGATTAACCGAGCAAGAAATCAAGGAAATACAAAAGCATCTGCACCACACCGCAATTCTGCTGCGCGATCTAGATTTCGGCTTGCCGGTCGCCTCCACCCTGTTCCAGATTCACGAGCGTCTCGACGGCACCGGTTACCCGCAAGGGCTTGAGGGGGCTGACATTGCCCTACCGGCCCGCATTCTGGGTGCTTGCGACGTATTCTGCGCACGCGTCGCGCCGCGTTCCTACCGTCCGGCGATTACACCAGAGGCGGCGCTGGATATTCTTTTGCAGAACCCGCATCGTTATGACGAGAATGTTGTTCACGCCATGCGGCAGGTCATGCAATCACCCGAAGGCGCTGAAATTCTGAAATAGCGCCGCGACGCTGCCCTACATTCTAAGTCTGCGCTAGCGCGAGAGGCGGGCAATCGTCTGGGTGGTGGAAAACCCATCGACCAAGTCGGCCAAAACAACCCGTCCGCCATAGGACTGAACAATTTCGCCGCCGACGACCTCATCGATCGCGTAATCCGCGCCCTTCACCAACACATCCGGTTTGATCTGGCGGATTAGTTCCAGCGGCGTGTCTTCGTCGAACACCACCACGGCGTCGACCCCGGCCACCGACGCCAGAACCCGCCCACGGGCGGCAGCATCCTGTACCGGTCGATCTGTACCCTTCAAGCGCCCGACCGAGGCATCGCTGTTCAGTCCCACAACAAGGCGATCGCATTGGGCGCCAGCCTGCTCGAGCAAGGAAATATGCCCGGGATGGACCAAGTCGAAGCACCCGTTGGTGAACCCGATCGACAAGCCGCGGGAGCGCCACTGGGCGATCTTTTCTGAAAGTCGGTCAGGGTCGACAATGCTTTTGGCAAGGCCGGCAACAGCGTCGACGGCATCCGCCAACTCGGCGTTGCGAACCACCGACGTACCGACCTTGGCCACGACAAGTCCCGCGGCAATATTGGCCAGTTGCGCCGCCTCGCCGACGGTCATGCCCGCCGCCAACCCGGACGCCAGCACCGCGACCACGGTGTCGCCGGCCCCCGAGACGTCGAATATTTCCCGCGCCAAAGCCGGTAGGTGTAACGGCGCGCCTTCGGCCGAAATTAAAGACATCCCCTCCGCGCCCCGGGTTACTAAAACATGACGCACGCCACAGGTATCGACCAAGCTCTCAGCAGCGGCGACGATTTCGTCGGTGTTGCCCGTGGGCATGCGCGTGGCTTCGCTAAGTTCTTTCCGGTTGGGTGTTAGCACGTCGGCGCCGGCATATTTGGTGTAATCGGTCCCTTTCGGGTCGACGATGATGGGAATTTTTACCGCCTGCGCCGCTGCGACGAGCTGCGCAATCACCCGATCGGGCAATACGCCCTTGCCATAATCCGACAGTATTGCGGCACCCGGTGACGACGAATTCGCCACCGAGGACGCTGCCTCCACGACATGGTCCAACAC